>CAYPRJ010000004.1:0-59331 GCA_964413095.1 Candidatus Woesearchaeota archaeon | reverse complement strand
ATTTTAAATATAGTAAAAAGAAAGTTTGGAGAAGTTTACTTGGAAGTTTTTATGCTTTAAGTTTAATAAAATTGAATGACAAAGAAATTTTTGAACTAGAAAATAAGGATTCAAACAAGAAGAAAATTTTATTTTTAAGTCCTTTACCTCCACCTTATTATGGAAGTGCTGTAGCTAGTGAAGAAATTCTTAAATTTTTGAAAAAATCTAATAAATTTGAAGTGAAAAATATAAAACTTAATTATTCTAAAGAAATGTCTGATACTAAACTAAACTCTTCTAAAATATATGGTTTTTTTAAGGTAAAGAGAAAAATAAAGAAATTCATAAGTAGATTTAAACCAAACATTATTTATTTTATGCCTGCAACATCCAACCAAGGATTAACAAGAGATTATTTGTTTGTCAGAAAAATAAAGAAATATTGTAAAGAAAAAATATTATTTCATATAAGAACTAGAATTACAGAAGAAGATTGGAAAAATCCTTTTTATAAAAAAATGTATAAAGAGATGCTTTATAATCAAAAAATAATTGTGTTGGATAAATTCCTCAAAAAGGATCTTAGGGGGTTAGTAAAAGACGAACAAATTTTTGTTCTCCCTGATGCAATAAAAAATAATCTTTCAGATAATCAATTTGATGGGATAACCAAAAAAAGAAAGGAAGAAGATAATTTTAATATTTTATTTTTATCACACATGGAAAAAAATAAGGGCTGGTTTAAATTACTTCAAAGTTGTAAAATTTTAAATGAAAGATATGTAAATTTCAATTGCAATTTTGTTGGAGCTTGGCCTGGAGAAAGAGAGAAAAAAGAATTTTATTCCTTTGTTAAAGATAATAATCTTCAAAATAAAGTTAAATATTTGGGTAAAAAAATAGGAAATGAAAAAAATAAGATATTAGAAAATTCTGATGTTCTTGTTTTTCCCACAGAATATAAATTAGAAACATTTGGTTTAGTTATTCTTGAAGCTATGATGTTTGGCTTGCCTGTTATTGCTAATGGGATTGCAGCAATTCCTACGACAGTTCAACACGATAAAACAGGATTTGTATTAAAAGAAAATTCCCCTGAAGAAATTGTAAAATATATTGAAGAATTAAAAAATCATAAAGAGAAAAGAATTAAGATGGGAAAAGCAGGAAGAGAAAGGTTTTTAGAGTATTATACTCTAGAAAAATATAAGGATAAATTTAATGATACTTTATTAAAAATGATTAAAAAATTAAATTTGGTTGTGGATACAAAAAATCCAAGAATTATATAATATCAATATTTTTTGGAGAAAGAAAATTTAATAAAATCAGAAACTCTCTGTGTTTGTTTTTGAAGTTTCTGAGCCAGAAATTTCGTGTAAACCAACACCTTCAGGTGTTGGACAATTGTTTTGCAATTGTCCCGAAATTTCTGTATTATAAATACAATAGAAAAATGAAAAAAATATAATCTTTCCTGAGGAAGTAGGAGACAAGGAATTATCTACAATTTATAAAAGAGCTGAATTAAGTTTGTTTTTATCTTCAATAGAAGGATTTGGTCTTCCTTTAATAGAATCTTATCCTTTAGAAACACCGGTTGTTTTTAATAATAAAACTTCTTTAAAAGAATTAGGAAAAATAATCGGAAAAAAGGAGTATGTGATATTAACGAAAAAGAAAGATTAAAAATGCCTAAAAAAAAGATAAAGCAAAACAAAAAAAACTAAAAAGGAGATTTGATTGGGAGAATTGTGTTGATAAAATTATAAGAGAAATCTCATAGAAGATTAAACATCTTTTTTGTTCAGTATTCTTTTTACAGTTTTAAATAAATTTGTTTTTTTCAGAATTCCTATTAATAATTTTTTTGTTTCTGCTTTAATTTTATTTTTTAAACCATAGAGAGTGTATTTTTTAGCAACAAAAATATACCCTTTTGTATGATAGTCTTTCCAAAATTTTTTTCTTTTTTTATTTCTTGATGTTGGTTTTTCTAAATTTATTTGTCTTGCTTGATCTTTATTTATTTGATGATAAATAACGTCTCTTTTTATTTTATTGAATAAGTCCTCTCCTTTTTTTGTATTTATCACTACTGTGGATATTCCTTTATCATCATAAAAGGAAGGTATCTCTTCAAATACCCTATAAAAATCTCCCAATGTAATATCACCTTCTCTATCTATTGTTGCATAAGGGCAATTATGGCAAGAGGGTCTGAGTATAAAATTGTCTAAAAATAAATTATTAAATGAATTGACAAAATCGTCTCTTACAATCTTTTTGTCTGAAAATTCTGCCTTGCATCTTTTGACGCTTTCTAACCATCCAAAATCCTTTGTCCTAAAATAAAAATTCTTTAATTTTGATTTGTTTTTTTGCTCCAATATTTTAACAAAAGATTCCCAAATAAGAGGGCTTGAAACACCATGACAAATTACATCCACTAAAATTAGATTGTTATTGTTCTTCTTCCCTAAATATTCTTTCAACCCTGCCAACTGACAAGGGGTCCCTGAAAACAAGAGCTTTTTACCTTTAGATAATTGTTCTTTTATTTCACTATAAACATTTCTCAAATCACTTTGAACATATTTTGAGCCATATAATTTATGTAAGTCTTTCATATCTGTAATCTCAGAATGGATTATATGGTTATCTTCATCAAGTAATGCTCCATAAACACTTCCTCCTTGTTTAATCATCTCTTCAGCTAATAATGAGAAAACCCCTCCCGAAGAACTTTTTTTTCTTATTTCTTGGTCATTATTTTTTACAGCAAATATCTTAGGATCATTGTTTTTTTCTTTTTGTTGTTTTTTCATGAAATGGCAAACTCTTCTACATAAATCGCAATTAGTACATTTTTCAGGATTAACTTTGGGATACAAAAATCCTTCCTCATCCTTAACCATTGTGATTGCATTATGGGGGCAAACAAGCTTACAAACACCACACCCGCTGCAATTTTCTTTTTTCTTTTGGACAAACATTTTATTTTCTTGTGGCCAAAGCTTTTTTAAGATATAAATACACTTTTTCACGCTCTATTTTCATATTTTTTTCTATTTCTTTAAAATATATTTTAAAAATATTCTTTTCTTCAATGTTCTCAAAAAATCTTGAGTTTAAATTAAATTTTTTTGATAAGTTTGACATTCTTGAACTCATATCATCATTCACTGTATAATTTTTCCTACTAAAAATAACAAAAGGAACCGAAAAAACCATTGAAAAAATTGCTCCATGAAATGAATTTGTACAAATTAATTCGGCAGATTTTAACAAATCTATAAATTCGGAAGGACCGCATTTATATTTTGCCCAGTCTTCGGGGTTGTTTATGTCAATAATCTCTAGATTGTTTTTATTGGATATCTCTTGTATATAATTTTGTTCTTCGCTAGTTAAAGACCCCATCATATAACAAAGAATATATCTTTTTGGTTTATTATCCACTTTTTTAGATATAGGATTCCAATCATCCTTATCAAGGACTAATGTAGGGTCTACCAGTATCTGTGCTGTTCTTCCTGTTAATTTTTCAATTAATTGTGCCCCTTCTTGTTCGCGAATTGAGAGATGTTCCATTCCCATCAATCCTTCTATAAATTTTTTTTCTTATATTCAGGGATAAAAGAAGTGGTTATGCTTGGAGAAAGAGCTATTCTCTTATGCCTGGGGGCAAAGGATAGAAACCTCGTTGATTCTTTTTCTACAAAATAAGGGTTCCATATTTGGTCACTTCCAACAACAAAATAATCAAATTCATCAGTTATTGTTTTCAAATCTTCAGCTGTTAATATTCTCTCATTCAAAAATTCATTATTAAAATCCTTGAATATTTTTTTCTTTTCTTTAGTTATTTTTGCATATTTTTTCTTCTTTATCCTGTTTCTCAATATTTCTTTAGCTATCTCTTTTCTCTCTTCCCAATTTTCATTCTTAATAAACAAAAATAGTTCAGTAATTTTTTTGAAAATCGCTTTTTTGTTTCTCTCTAAAAGGGTGATTGGTTCAAAACCCATTTTTTTTAGGATTTTTTGCACGGCATAATTTTGGAGCCTATTTCCATAATTTGTGCTATCATCAATCGTTATTATTCCAACCTTTTTCATTTTATCAATAAGCTTCATCAATTATTTTTTAACTGAATAATTTTTTTAATATGATCCTTTTAATTTGCAGATTCTGATATTTTTAAAAGTATTTATTATAGGGATTATTGTGCAACCCACAGACCTGCAGGAAAAAATAATTTTGAATATTGTCCCACTAATTAATCCTGTGTAACATTTTTAAATTTGGAAATTTTTCTCTATTTATGTGTAAAAAATATAATTTAATGGTTTTAGAGAATCACCCTGTAACATATAGGCTAGGAATTTACGAACTTTTGTCCAAGAATCCACACATTAATCTCAAGGTCCTGTTTATTTCAAATAGAACTTTAAAGGGGCATAATTTCTCAAATTCAAACAAAAAAATAAATAGGCTTTCTAACCTCAATTTTCCACACAAATTTACCCAAGGAAGAATCGTAGGAGGACTAATAAAAAACCGCCCAGATGCGATAATTATTTATGGATATCAATCTACAACCCATAAAATTGCCTTAATGACTGCAAAAATCTTAGGAATCCCAATAATCTTTAGAGATGAAATAGATTTTATAGATTATTCTTCTCCTTTCGCAAAAAAAATTAAAAAAATAATTTTTCCTGCTTTATTTAAATTGCCCTCAGCATTTCTTTATAGCTATACTCGGAGTAAGGAGTTTTATCTTTCTCAAAAAGTCTCAAAAAAAAGATTATTTTTTCATCCTTGTGCTGTAAATAATGATTTTTTTCAAAAACAAGCGAAAAAAGGAAAGAGGGATATGGATAAAATTAAAAAGAAATTGGGCATTCCACAAAATTCAAAAGTCATCTTATATGTGGGAAGAATTGAAAAAAGAAAAAGAGTTAGGGATATTTTGAATGCATATAAAAAACTGGATAATAAAAAAGATACTTATCTTATTTATGTAGGGAACGGAACAGAAGAAAAGAATATTAAAAAGTATTCTAAATCTAACAATCTAAACAATGTAAAAATTTTTAATTCTGTTAATAGAAATGAGCTTTACAAATTTTATTCAATAGCAGACTTATTTGTTATTGCTTCAGATTATGATCCTAGCCCAAAGGTATTAAATGAGGCAATGAATTTTTCACTTCCGGTAATTGTTTCTAACAAAGTAGGAACCGCCCCTGATCTTATAAAACAAGGAAAAAATGGATTTATTTTTAAATGTAAAGATATAGATGAACTTGCAAAAAATATGGAAATCTCAATAAATGATAAAAAGTTAAGAGAAAAAATGGGAAAAGAATCTCTGAAAATAATTTCCAAATGGAACTTTGATGAAGATGTTAAAGCGACAATTAAAGCATTGGATTATATTTATGATAAAAAATGACAATAAGAGCTAAAATATTAAGAAAACTACAAATTAATGAACTAAGCAGAAAATTTGTTTGTTTTTTTAGAAGGTTAAAAAAGAGACTTAAATGGAAATATAAAGTTCTTATTTCAGAAGATTATAAAGCAATATACTTTCCGATTATGAAGGTTGCTTCAGTATCTTTAAGAAAAGCATTTGAAAAAATGGGGTTTGAAGAAAAGGAATTAAACAAAATTAAAAATTTGAGTGATTACTATAAATTTGTATTCACTAGAGATGATTTAGATAGACTCAAATCGTGTTGGAAAGATAAGATAAAAAAACCATCAGAAATGGGCGTTCTTGCAAATGCTCCTGGCTTGCTTTATGAAGATATGCCTTTCGAAAAATTTTTAGAATCTATTAGGAAAATACCTAAAAATAGACAGGATAAACATTTTAGAAATCAAAATTGGTTTATAAGTGATAATGAAGGAAATTTTCTTGTAGATGAAGTTATCAATCTCAAAAAGATGAGTGATCTAGAAAACAAATATATATATATATGTAAAAAGATAGGAATAAAAAACCCCTATAAATTAGGACATTTAAACAAATCAAGATGAAACTCAATATAGGTTGCGGACATAAAAAAATGGGAGGATGCATAAATATAGATATTTCTAAAGACGTAAATCCGGATAAAGTCGTAAATATAGAAGAAGGATTGCCTTTCAAAGATAATTATTTTGATGAAATATATAGTAGACATGTCCTCGAACATATAAGACCTCAATATTGGAAATTTGTTCTCGAGGAAATTGGGAGGGTTACAAAAAAAGGTGGAATAATAACCTTAGATCTTCCCTTTGATAATATTTTTATGAGGACTAATGCAGACCATTACAGAACATTTGAATGGGGAAGCTTTGATGTTTACCGAAAAGATTATACTTCAAAGTACTACATGAAAAACTTTATAATTGAAAGATTAAATAAAAAACCTTCCATTTTTAAAAGAATACCCTATTATATTTTTCCTTTTCTGAAAAGCAATGTAAGATTTGTTTTAAAGATAGTAAAATGAAAAACCAAAAGTCAAAAATATCAAAACTCATTGATGGAGACAAGCATTACTTCTTTGGATATTATGGAAAATCACCTTGGAGCAAAGATGAGAAATATGCTATTGCATTAGAAGTGGATTTTATAGATAGACATCCTACAAGAGAAGATTCTGCAAATATCATATTAATTAATTATGAAACAGGAGAAAAAGAGAAAATAGCTGAAACAAACGCATGGAACTGGCAGCAAGGATGTATGTTGCAATGGCTTGGACCTGATTTTAATTCTAAAATAATTTTTAATGATTTAGATAAAGATGAAAAAGAAGATAAATTCATATCAAGAATTATTGATATTAAAACAAAAGAAGAGAAAATTATTCCGTATCCAATTTATGATGTTGACAACTCTGGAAAATATGCCTTAGGTCTTAGTTTTGAAAAATTAAATAATGTAAGAGAAGGTTATGGGTATGATGGAGGAGAGATAGAGAAATTTAAAGATAAAATAAATGAAAATGAGGGAGTTTATTTAATTGATTTAAATAATAATGAAAAAAGAACAATAATCAGTTTGAAAGAACTTTATAATTATAAACATCTTAGTTCAATGAATTATGGGAAACATTGGATTGATCAGCCAGTTTTTAGCCCTGATGGGAAAAGGTTTTGTTTCCTTCATCGTTGGGAAATAGGAAAGGGAGGATTATTCCACACAAGATTTTTTACTGCAGATGTAAATGGGAAGAATCTTCATATGTTCCATGATAGTGGATTTTATTCACATTTTTGCTGGAAAAATTCAGAGGAAATTTTGATGTTCTGCAGCATTTCTGAAAAATTTGGAAGTGTGAGGAAGATGGACTTAAAATCTAAAATTCTTTTAAATATAATTCGCCCGATTTATCGTAGAGTTGTTCCTCAATCTATAAGAAAAAGAGTAATTCCTATAGGATATTATTTATTGAAAGATAAAACAAGAGAAGCTAAAAAAATAAATACTTACAATGATGATGGACATCCTTCTTTTTCGCCTGATGGAAAATATGTAATAACAGATACTTATCCTGACTCAAGAGGGTATAGAAAACTTATTCTATATAACTGGAAAAAAGGCAAAAGCAAGATATTAGGAGAATTTTATTCTATTCCAGATAAAAAATATCTCTCAAAAAAAATTCCTGATTTTGGAAACAGCGCTTTTAGGGTTGATTTGCATCCAAGATGGGACAGAAAAGGAGAAAAAGTTTGTTTTGATTCTGTGCATGAGGGGAAGAGGGAAGTTTATATTGCTGAAATAAAAAAGAACGTATTGAGATGAAAAAACCGAATTTTTTTATTGTTGGGCAACCAAAGGCAGGAACGAGGTCTTTATATGAAATGCTGAAACAACATCCAGGGGTCTTCATGTCTCAGGATAAAGAGCCTGGATTCTTTATACCTGAAAAAAGAAAAGAAAAATCCATGACTTTAAACAAATATTTAAGATTGTTTAATGGAGCAGAAAAAGAAAAAGCTATTGGAGAAGCTTCTACAAATTATATTTATTCTAAAACAGCTCCAAAAGAAATTAAAAAATTTAATTCAAATGCAAAAATAATTATAATTCTCAGAGAACTAATTGATTTTTTAAGATCTTTATATCAAATGAATTATTTTTATTTAAATGAGGAAGCTGATTCTTTTGAAAAAGCTCTTGAAAAAAATAAAGAAAAATATCTGCCAAAAACCAAATATTATGAATCTGTAAAAAGATTTATTGATGTTTTTGATAAAAAAGATCTGTTGATAATTATTTATGATGATTATAAAAATGATACTTTTGGTACATATAAAAAAATATGTGAGTTCTTAGGAATTGATGATAAATTTGTACCTGAAAAGGAAGAAGGACATTCTGCAAGAAAATTAAAATGGAGAAAGTTATGGATTTTCTTAGATAAAATAGGAATTAAAGAAAAATGGGTTGTAAAAATCCTGCCGAGAAAGTTCTGGAATCTCATAAAAAAGTTCTTATATAAAAAAGAATCAATCAAGATAAAACCAGAAACAGAGAAGCAATTAAAAAAACAATTAAAACCTGAAGTCGAAAAAATAAATAATTTACTTCACAAAAAAGGGTTTTTGCCTAAAGGCAGAGATTTAATTAAAGAGTGGGGTTATGAGGAGATTTGAGTTTTTCTTCCCTTAATTTTTTAGCATATCTATAAAGTTCTAAATCAAATTTATTGTCTTTGTAGATTTTTTTTCTTGTTTTCTCGTCTAAAGAATATCTTTTTTTAATGTCTGAAGAACCTGTTTTATGTTTTTGTTCTGCTTTTACAGGAGCTCCAATCTTTTTAAATAAAAATTTCAAATCTGTATTTAAATTTTCAGTTACGCTTACAAACCAACATAAATCAAGAACCTCTTTTGCTTTTTGAAATTCTTTTTCCTGTTGTTTTTTATTTCTTTTTACTTTGCTTATGGATCTGTAAATTGCTCTTAATAAAGATAATTTTTTAGCAGAATCTGTTATCTTAAAAAATTTAAGAGTTTTATAAACAGGTATAGAAACTTGGATTCCTTTTTTTCCCTGAAATTTTCTAAACAAATATCTGCACATTTCATTATCTATTCTACTTTTATACCATTTTTTAAAAGAAATTACTTCTTTTTCAGGAATATTTCTCATGTCAAAATTATAAGCAGAAACAAATTTTTCTGCAGGATCTCTTAAAAAAACAAGATATCTTGCTTCTCTATCTGGAAAATATTTATGAACTCCATAATAAGTATCATGTCCTGCAATAACTTTTAATTTATTTGTTTCTTTTTTTCTTTTTTCAAGATCATCTATCCTAGAAAATTCTTCTTCAGGAAGTGTTTTTTCCAAATGCTGATTAAATGTTCCTCCTCCTGTTTTAGGAACATGTAAAAAAATCCAAATTGGTTTTTTAATTTTCTGTTTTTTCATTTTTTATTTTTCTATTAAATTTTTTCATGAATATCCTCTTCATTAGATTTATATCTTTTTTTTCTATTCCTCTTATGGCATATAAAACAGCTACATAAATTCCTGCTCCTAAAATTACTTCCACAACTCCTAAAAACCAGTTCATATCCACTAACTGGGTGAATAAAATTAAAAATATTGTCATAACTAAAGCTGCTATAAAAGGTTTAATTAAGAATTTTCCTTCTCCTCTAATATTTGAAAACTTTCTGATTTTTTTCTTTAAAGTAAATAAATATGTGGCTCTGCTAGTTATAGTTGCAATACCTGCTCCTAAAATAGCAAATTCAGGACCTTTGTTAAACCAAATAGGAAGATATTTAATTAAAATAAAATTTAAGATTATGTTTAATATTAAAGAAACAAAAACTGCTTTTGTTAAAACTTTTGGTTTTTCTCTTGCTTCAAAAAAACTAGAATAAAGAGCAATCATAGGCATTATAATTATTGTTAAAGCTAAAGCATAAAGAGGAATAGTGGCTGTTAAGTATTCTTTACCATAAACTGCAAAAATAAAATATCTAGCTATGACTAATACTCCTAAAACAGAAGGAATAGTAAAAATTGAAATAAATTTAAATGCTTTTTTAAATCCTCTTTCAAATCTGTTTCCATGCAATTGAGTAAATACTGGAAGAAGCACTGCTCCAAAACCAAATAATGCTCCAACTGATGTTGCTAAACTTAAAGCTGCTCTATAAAAACCCAAATATTCTGAAGAAACAAATCTTCCTAACATTAAAGTATCTATAGAACCAAAAAAAGTCATAGAAATACTTACTAAACTTACAAAACCAAGATAACTTAAAATTCTTCTTTTTTCTACTTGCTCTTTTTTAGAATCTTTATTAAATAATAATTTTTTATCTGTTTTTATAAATGCATATAAAGAAGTTAAAAATAAAGCAGTTGATAAAGCAATAAAAACTCCTGGAACAATATTTGAATTTGAAAGAAGATATATTGCCAAGACTACTAAACCTATTCTAGAAATCTGAAAAATTATTTGCATTACTGCAACTTTTTTCAGCTCTTTAATAGCTGTAAAAATAGATTTAAAAAAACCAAAAAATAATTTCATTAAAATATAAAAACAAGCAAATAATAGAGGAACATAAATTTCTGGTTTTTGAAAAATACTATTTGCTATAAATTTTCCAAAAATAATTATGATAAAAACTATTCCTATTGCTAAGAAAAATCTAAATTTAAACAAATATTTCACATAAGCAGAAGCTTTATTTTTTTTATTTTTTCCTAAAGCATCAGAGAGATATCTTACAAGTGTTTTTTGGATTCCTAAATCTGTAAATGTTATAAATATAGCAGCTATAGATAAAACTAAAGAATAAATACCAAATAATTCTGGAAGCAACATCCTAGCTAAAATAATAGTAAAAATCAAACCTCCTACCCGAGAAATAATGGTTCCTGTAAAATTGTAAATAGAATTCTTAACTGTTTTTTCTGTTAAAGAATCTTTATTTTTATTTTTTATCATATTTAATCTAAATTAGAAGTATTTTTATTATTTTACATCGCCTTTTCTCTTTTATACCAATCAATAAAATTCTTCATCCCTTCTAATAAAGAAGTTTTAGATTTGTAACTTAGAAGGTTTTTTGCCTTTGAAATGTCTGCATATGTTAATGTTACATCTCCTTCAGTTTTTCCAATAAATTCTTTATCTGCCTGTTTTCCAATAGCAGTTTCAATAATTTCAATGAACTTATTTAATTTTACAGGCTCTCCTCTACCAAGATTTATAATTTCATAATCAAAAGGATTTTCTAATGAAAAAAGGATTCCTTCAACAATATCATCAATATAAGTAAAATCCCTGGCCATTTCTCCTTTCTCAAATTGTTCTTTGCTTGTATAAATCTGAATTGTTTTTCCTTTTTCAATTAAATCTACAAATTTATAAGGAGCCATATCAGGTCTTCCTTTTGGACCATAAACTGTAAAAAATCTTAGACATGTTACTGGTAAATCATACAAATAAGAATAAGTATAACATAAGAGCTCCCCTGACTTTTTTGTTGCTGCATATGGGCTTATGGGATTATCTACTCTATCAGATTCTTTAAAAGGAACTTCCCTTCTCTCTCCATAAACAGATGAACTCGAAGCAAAAATAAAATTTTTAATATTATGTCTTTTTGATAATTCTAATAAATTTGCTGTTCCTTTAATATTAACTTCCTGATAAAGCAAAGGTTGTTTTATAGAAGGTCTTACTCCTGCTCTTGCTGCTAAATGTATTACCTTATCAATATCATTTTCATTAAAAATATTTGAAAGAGAATCAAAATCTCTTATGTCTTTTCTATATAATTTAAAATTAGAATTATTTATATACTGTTTAATATTATTCTCCTTAACTCCTGGGTCATAATAGTCATTGAAATTATCAACGCAAACAACAAAATAACCTTTGTTTAATAAAGCATCACAAACATGACTTCCAATAAATCCAGCTCCACCAGTAACTAATATTTTACTCATTTTTTTTATAATTATTTTCAGAAGTAGCTCCTTTGATATTTAGCCAGTCTTTATTTTTTCTAATCTCTTCATTAAATTTCCAAATACTTTTCAATAAGGAGGGTTCATAATCCATGTCTTCTGAGTGACTTATTATTGCGTTTAAATCTTTAGGAAGGCACTTTCCTCCAAAGCCTAAATCTCCGTCTGGACCAGGAACATTTATATTTTTTGCAATTCTATTATCTATTAAAAGTGTATTTTTTACTTCATTATAATCTACTCCTGTTGACTGGCAGATTTGATAAATTTCATTAGCCAAAGCAATTTGTCCTGCTAACATAGTATTGGAAGCATATTTTATCATTTCTGCTGTTTTTCTATTTACATGAATATATTTGGCATCAGGAAAAAGGGGTTTGTAGATTTCTTCTATTTTTTGAGAATCTTCTTCCTCTTTAGCACCAATTATGATTCTTTTTGTATTTTTCATATCTTCTAAAGCATTTTTTTCTCTTAAAAATTCTGGATTTGAAACAAAATTAAAAGGATATTGTTGTTCAAGGCTGTCAGCTGTTCCAGGAATAACTGTAGAACGAATTATTGTTAAAGGTCTTTTGTCTCTTGAAGTATTTTTTATTAATGTCTCTAAAGAATCATGGATTGAAGAATAATCAATTTCGCCACTTGGCTTCATAGGAGTAGGAACTGAGATAAATACTGCTTCAGCATCTTTTAACTTTGAAGGGTTTTTATATGGCTCTTTGTATTTATCATAAGGAAGAATTTCATGTATTTGTCCAAGAAATTTTGCTGTTGTTCCTCCAACAAAACCCATTCCTATTGTTCCAATTTTCATATTATTATTTTTATAGAATTGTTTTTAAGAATTATGAAAGTTAAGTATGTATTTTTAATCTACTCTTCAATCCATTTTTTACTTTCCAGATAATTTATCCTTTATTATCTTCCCTATGTTTTCATTTATATGTTTTCCTGCTTCTGATAATGGTTTGTGAGATTTGACTCTAAAATAATCTCTAATATATGCTAAGACTCCGTAGGCAAATTCTTTAGGAGTTTCTTTAGTATAAAGTGGCTCAATTTCAAAAGATTTATCTAAAAGCCTTTGTTTTTTTGCTTCTTTTTCAAAAAGTTTAAATCTCCAATATTGAGTTCTGTTTGTAGCTATTTTCATTTTATCTATGTCTTTTTTCTTTAACTTCTTGATAGAGTAAAGAAAATTTTGCAAAGTATCCTCAGATTTTCCCTCAATTATCATATCTGAAGGTTTTAATCCATATTTTCTTAATTCAGAGTAAGTCTGGTATTGTTGAGTTTTTTTAGGCCTTCCTTTTTTGTCTCTATGAATTACTCCTGTCACAAGAATATAAGGTGTGTCTCCCTTGTAATGGGAGTAAGATCTTTTTGCTTCTGATATTCTTTTTTCCATAGCCCCTCCAATCTGCCCTGTTGGTATAACCAAGGATTCTAATTTCTTTGCCATAATTACAAGAGTAGGAACAAAAATGAAAACAAAACCAATTACAAAAAGAACTGGATTTGATATCCTAATCTCGCTAAAATTTATTCCAACTATTCCACCAGTTATTGTAAAACTTAAAGACAGAAAAATAAAAATTATTCCCAGAAAAATTGATATCAAAGATAATTTTTTCATTAAGTTAAGAGCTTAAAAGATTATAAAAAGATTACCTTTATTCTTCAATTTTCTGAATAATATCTGTGAATGCCGGCCTTGTTATTAAAATCCCTGTTGTAATTCCGATGATTGTTGTTATTGCAAAACCCTTAAACAATCCTGCAACAGCCCAATACAGAGGAATTAGAGCTGCTAAGGCAGTGAAATAAGCTCCTAAAATAATTGCAAATGCTCTTTTCATTCTTTGTTTTATGCTTATATTTTTGTTTTGCTGAGATTCATCTAAAACAATAATCTGACTATCAATTCCTGTTCCAATAGCTGCTAAAATTCCTGCAATGCTTGGCAAGTCTAAATCCCATTTAATTAAAGAAGCTACTCCTAAAATTATTATTACTTCAGAAACACTTATAAGCAATAAGAAAAGAGATGATTTTAATTTTTTATATCTTAAAAAAACAATTAAAGTTATAGCTAAAAGTGCAGCTGCTGCAGCTAAAAAAATAGTTTTTGAGAAATCTTTTCCTAGTTTAGGGGAAATTGTATCTAATTTTATAATTTCTAATTTAAAAGGCAAACTTCCTGTGATTAAAACTGTTTGAAGCTGCTTCATTTCCTCTTCTGTTCTAGTTACTGCTTCATCTCTTGTAGCTCCTTCCCCAGAACCAGAAATCTGGACTTGTGTTGTTACTCTGCCTTTAAGTCCTTCACTAATCTGCAAACTATTAACAAGCTTATCATCTAAATACAAATCTAAAGTTTTTGAAAGATAATTTCCCTGAGAAGAAGTATTAACATCTAAATCTTTAGTTATTTCTGCATGTCTTTTTGCAGCTTCTTGACTTAAATAAATAGTAAATCTAAAATTACAAAAATATCCTCCATCTTGTTTTTGTTCGCAAGAATAAATTCCAGACTCCTGGCTTGATCTTGAAACAGAAGTTATATCTTTTTCTCCTCCTACAAAAACAGTTTCATTTCCAATTTTTGCTTCAAATTTTCCTTGTTCTGAAATCAAATTCTCTAAGTCTTCTGGAGTAGCTCCTGCAATTTCCACTGCCATATAATGATTTCCAGTTAAATCAGAAACAAGATATACTTTTATATCTGTAATTCCAAATTCATTAAATCTGTTACTTGTAATATCAACTAAGTCATTAACTTCTTCCCTAGAAAGTTCTTTGTTAACAGCTTTAACTAATGCTCTTGAGCCTCCAGATAAATCTAAACCTGTTCTAAGATTTGTTTTAGGAATTTCTGAAACAAGTATTTTTGGTGCTTTATCAGAGTAGAGAATAAACTCCCCCCCATTTGTTTTTATTGTTGTTTTTATTTTCTCCTCTGAAGGAAATTTTTCTTGTATAATGTTTGAAAAATTATCTATGTTAGTTATTTCTTTTCCATTAATTTCTGTAATCAATTGTCCTTGTCTTAATCCCTGTTCAAAAGCAGTTGAATTAGTTTCAACAGAAGAAATTAAAACACCTTCTTTTAAAAATTGGGGAGGCAAACCGAAAATGGAAAACAGAGACAAAGCTAGCACAATTATCAGCAACCAAATTTTCCAAGTTAAGTTTAATTTAATTTTCATTTTTCTTTTTATAATGCCATTTTAATATTGAAACGTTTGTAATCCATGTGTTAAGTAAATCAAAACATAAACCTATAGAAAGTATTAAAAAAATCTGGCTAAGAACTGATGAAAAAGACCTTACTATTAATAATGCTGCTGTTACTGCTAAAAGAGAAGTTAAAGTCATTGTCACACCTGTTTTAAAAGCTCCAAAAATTCTTTTATTTAAAGCTCCTTCTTTTCTTTTTAAGATTCTTGTTGTAAGAAGAATATCTGTGTCAACACTATAACCTATAAGCATTAAAAATGCAATAATTCCTGCAGTTGACATTTGTATTCCTAAAATATTAACTAAAACAAGAGTCATAAGAATATCTGCGAATGCTGAGATAATTACTGCTGCAGAAGGAGCAAAGTTTCTGAAAATTATGAAAACAACTATTGCCATAAATCCAAAAGCAAAAAGTATTGCAATCAAAAGCTGTTTATAGAAGCTTTCACTTAAAGTGCTTCCTGTATATTCAAAACTGCTATTATCCTCTGTTAACTCATAACCAAGATGCTCTTCAAGAACTTGCCTTGTATGTTCTGCATCTGACTTAGTTTCTACAATTACTGCTTTTTGTTCTCTTGTTGTTAAATCATAAATTTTTTTTGTTTTTATGTTCTCTAATTGCCCAGAAAGAGATTGCTCTAATTCCCCAATATTAACATTTCCTTGGATTGTTACAGAAGTTCCTCCTGTAAGGGAAACATCTTTATAGATAAAATCATCATTTTGAGAATAAAAAACACCCATGTAAATTATAGAAAATAATAATATTGACAGAGGAATCAAGAGTAATAACTTGTAATTCTTATCATGAAATTTTTCTATTTTTTCTTTTGTTTCTTGTTTCATTTTAAAATGCGCCGGCCGGGAGTTGAACCCGGATCAACTGGGTGGAAACCAGTTATACGAACCGTTATACTACCAGCGCTATAGATTTGAATAAATTTTGAACTTTTTTAAATGTTTAGAGTTAGAAGGTTTTATTATATTGAAAAATCTTACTATCTCTTCTTTTTTATATAGATAAATATGTTTTCCACTTATTCCTGGATTGAATCCTAAATTATGCAATAACATTTTTACTTCTCTTAAAAATTTCTCATCAGCACTTATGATTTCTATAACTATATCTTTATCTCTTCTTTTATATATCGTCCCATCAGTGTCAAACTTTAATCTGTCATTACTTTTTATGTAAAGATTCTTTCTTACTCTCTACCTTGGGATTTGTATTTTTCTGTTTTTTTAAGAATTCTCTTGTTTTAGAACAAATCCACTCTTTATGAAGAACTAAGTGAATTATCCCAAATAAAACAAACAAAACTCCCGAAATATCATGGATTATGCTTAATTTCTGAATTAATGGAGAAGACCATTCCAAGGAAAAAATATTCATAACAAATTTTAATTTAATAATTCCTGTGACTAAAACAGCAAGAAAAGTAAAACCAAGAATAAAATCAATAAAATAATTTGTTTTTTCCTTCTCCATCAAACTTAAATGTATTTTTTATTTATAATCTTTTCTTAGTTTGATTTACGCGCCTGGAAGGATTCGAACCTTCGACTTCTTCCTCTCTCAATTGCAATAATTGTTAGGAGGGAAGCGCTCTATCCAGACTGAGCTACAAGCGCATGTATTTTAAGAACTAAATTAGATTAAAAAAGGTGTTGATTTAATTCAAAAGATTTATAAATTTACAAGAATAGAGATTTTTGAAGACAGCCATAATAGGTTGGAAACACCTGTTCTCATTCCGAATACAGAAGTTAAGCTTCCTATGTTGATGGAATAGTGCCCAAAAAGGTGCAAAACCATCAAGCTGCCTTCTTTGATATTTTTATAAAAGATTAATTCTTTATTGCTTTATGAAAAAGCTTCCTAAAAAAGAGGCAGAAAAAATTATTGAAGAATTTTTTAAAGATATTAAAGATAAAACTCCAAGAGAAGTTAAGAGAATAAAAAAATTAGCTATGAGGCATAATATAAAATTAGGTGAAAAAAGAAAATTATTTTGTAAAAAATGTTTCGGTCCTTATAAAAATCCAGCTATAAGAATAAAAAAAGGTCTTATTTCAATAAATTGTGAAAATTGCGGATATGTTTCAAGATGGAAAATTAAGTAAAACCTAATTGAGTTAAAATTTGATTTACGCATGTTTCCACATCGTTTTTCTCTGTATCTACCACTACGTCTGCTGAAATAGGTTCTTCGAAAGAAGCATCAATTCCTGTAAATTGTTTTATCTCTCCTTTTCTTGCTTTTGCATACATTCCTTTTACATCTCTTTTTTCACATTCTTCAAGAGAACATTTAACATAAACTAATTTGAATTTTTCTGGTGAGATTATTCCTCTAATATAATTCCTTAATTCATTTGTAGGGGAAACAAAACTTGCAATTACTGTATTGCCTTTATCATTAAAAATTTTAGAAACATGAGCAATTCTTCTTAAATTTTCTTTTCTATCTTCATAAGAAAAACCAAGCCCTTGATTTAATCCTTGCCTAACATCATCTCCGTCTAAAAGCATTACTCTATAATCTTTTTTTAGATTATCAAGCTCTTCTTTTAATTTTTTGGCAAGAGTTGTTTTTCCAGCACAAGGCAAACCAGTAAGCCAAATAGTTGATTGTAAAAGATTAATATAATTAAAAACATCTTTATGAATTCTATCGTCATTTCCTGCTCTCACATTTGTGGCAGATATTTCTTTGATTGCTTCAGGAACATCTACTTCATTAACTTCATAGCCGACCCCTCTTCCATACCATATTCCTTCAATATCAGGTATAACAATATCTATAACTCTATCTCCATAAAATTCCCTAAAAGCTCTTTTTATCATTTCCCTTCTTTGTCCAACAGTATAGGGGTTTTTTTCTGAAAGTTCTGTATCTCTAATAGCAATACAAACATTTTTTCCTTGGTTTAATGCTTTTTGTATAATAGCTAAATGCCCTTCATGAAGCGGTTGCCATCTTCCTGGGAACATAACCCATTTTTTATGCCCTTTTTCTTTTTCATAAAGTTTTTTTCCTTTAATGTTTATAGAAATATCTCTTCCTTGTTCTAAGGCTTTTTGAATAAATGATAATTTTTCTGGATTTGAAAAATCTTTTTCAGAAAGAATCATATCTTTATGCTCCATTTTTAGAAGAGAGAGCTTAAATTTTATAAAAATTATGAAAAACAAATATATATTTTAATTTCATTCAAAAAAGTTAACTTTTCTTGAATTTTCCTACTAATTCAATTAAATCTTTTTGTCCTAAAAACATTGACCTACAGCAAGGCCTTTCTAAACCAAATTCATCAAGAACTTTTTTTGGGTTTTCTCCTTGTGCTATTCTTTTTTTGTAATCTTCCCACAAATGCCCAATAGGTTTTCCACAACTAAAACATCTTACTGGAATTATCATATATATTTCTCTACAATTTAGTTTTTAAAGGTTACGAATTATTTCAGCTTTGGTGAAACCAGGGAAAATTACTCATTTCCTACTCGTTATTCGCAAATTATTTTAGATTTAATTTTAAATAAAGATAGTTAAAAATTTTACATTCTTTAGATTTAATAAAGAAACAACGATGTTCAATTTACAATTTAATCTGCAACACAATTTTAATTTGTATTATAAAAAGAGGTGATAAAATCAAGAAATCCTTATGTAAAAAATCTTAATATCTCGTCCTCGAAAATTGTTCCTAATACCAAAATCTAAACTGCAAAATTAAAACCTGCAGAAGCTTTGAGATATGAATAAACTTAAAAAGTAATACAAATCTTTAAAAATTGTTTAAGTTTTTAAGTGTGACAAAAAAAGAGAAAAATGGAAAAATGTATGTATTGTGGTGTTGAATTGCCTGAAGGTACTGTTTTTAGTGTCTGTCCCATATGCGGCAAAAAAATTTGGGGAGAAAAAATGTTTAATACAATAGTAAAAAACATGGAAAACGCAAAAAAAGAAGGAAACCTATGTCACAATTTTACTCCAGAAAACAAAGAAAAGATAGGTTTTTAAATAAAATATTTCTGACATAATTATGGTTAAAGGAAAATCAGTTAGAACAAAAGGAAAATTGCAACTCGGAAAGTATTTTCAAAAATTGGAAGTTGGCGATTATGTAAGTGTTATTAAAGAGAATTCTGTTGTAGCAAATTTTCCAAACAGGATTCAGGGAAAAACAGGAATTGTAGAAGGAAAAAAAGGCAGATCATATGTTGTTAGAATTAATGGTCAAAGAAAAAATAAAAAGTTTTTGATACAGCCGATACACTTAAAAAAAATAAAATACTCTAAAGAAAATGATAAGAAACGCTGAACCATTAAGTATGCCTGAATCTTTGAAATATATAAATAAAGAAGAAGATGAAAGAGATTTAATTGGATTTATAAAAAAATTCATTGAATTAAAAACAAAAGATGCAGAAACTTTGAAGAAAAATTTAGAAGAATTAGATTTGATGAAAATGAAAGCAGAACATATTTCAAGAATTATTGATTTACTTCCTGAAGATGCTACTGATTTAAATAAAATTTTTGTTGATGTTAGTTTAGATGAAGATGAAACAAAAAAGATACTTGACAAAACTAAAGAATTTAGATAAGAAAGATGGAAAAAGAAAAATATGCAATAATCTTAGAATATTTACCGAATGGTTATCCTTTAGAAAGAAAAATGATGCCTATAGCTCAAGCTATAGGAAAAGAAAATTTGACTCTTTTAGAATTGGTTCCTAGAAGAGGAGTAAATCTGGAAATTGGAGAAGAAGTTTATATTGGAGAAGAAAAACGAGATAAAATATATTATATTCTTGGAAGACTTAAACGTGAAAAGTTAACAGAATCTGCAAAAAGTCAATTGCAAGAATTTATAAAGAAAATAGTTGAGAAAAGAGAGAAAGAATTTGTTGACTTTTTTAATAAAGCCACTGCAATAAATAAGAGAATACACCAGATAGAATTATTACCTGGTTTTGGAAAAAAACATATGAGAGATATTATAAAACAAAGAGAAGAGAAAGAGTTTGAAAGTTTTGAAGAAATTAAACAAAAAATACCAAATTTACCAGATCCAGAAAAAGCTGTTGAAAAAAGAATTTTTCAAGAATTAGTAAATTTTGAAAGATATAATTTGTTTATATATTAAAATGGAGCAAAAAGAAAAAATAAATACTGAAACAGGAAAAGAAAAAGAAAGAATAGTTAGAATCTTATCAAAAGATATAGAAGGTAAAATGAAAATTTATCCTGGACTTACAAAAATAAAAGGGGTTTCATGGGCTTTTTCTAATGCAGTTTGTCATGCTTTAAATCTTGATAAAAACAGACTTGTCGGCTCATTAAAAGATGATGAAATAAAAAAGATTTCTGAGTTCATAAAAAAATATGAACTTCCATCATTTGTATTAAATAGAAGAAGAGATTTAGAAACAGGAGAAAACAAACATTTAATTGGAAGTGATTTAGAACTAAGAAAAGAATTTGATATTAAACGGCTTAAAAAAATAAGAAGTTACAGGGGAAACAGGCATGTTGCAGGACTTACAGTAAGAGGACAAAGAACTAGGGGTAATTTTAGAAGGAATAGGAAAAAGGGTGCAGGAATTAAAAAGAAAAATAAAAAGAAATAATTGAAATGAAAAGGAAACACAAATTATATTCAAAACCTAAAAGACCTTTTGATAAATTAAGAAACGAAGAAGAAGCTAATCTTAAAAAAGAATTTGGATTAAAAAATAAAAGGGAGATTTGGAAAGCAGAAGCTCAAATTAAAAAAATCAGAGAAAAAGCAAAGAAACTTATTTCCTCAAACCAGGAAGAACAAAAAAAATTTTTTGAAGGTCTTAATAAAATAGGATTAAAAGCAAATTCTATTGCAGATATTTTAAGTTTAGATAAAAAAGATTATTTAAAAAGAAGATTGCAAACTTTTCTTGTAAAAAAGAAATTAGCAACAACACCAAAAAATGCCAGACAATTAATCACGCATAAAAAGGTTTTAGTTAACGGGCAGGCTGTTGATAGTCCTTCATATATTATTCCTATAAATTTAGAAGATAAAATTTCTGTTAAAACAGGAAAAAATAAAGAAAATAAGAAAAATTTAGAAAATGGAAAGTAAAAGTGAGAAAGTTAAAAAGGAAAAAACTAAGAAAGATGCAGAGGCTGTAATTAATATTTATACTTCCTTTAATAATACACTTGTTCATGTTACAGACATGTCAGGAAAAACCATTTCAAAAGTTAGTGGAGGAATGGTAACAAAACATGGAAGATTAAAAGCAAATCCCACAATTGCAATGTTTATTGCTAAAAGAATAACAGAAGATATAAAAGATTTGGGTGTGAAATCTTTATATGTTAGAATAAGGGCTAAGACAGGAAATCCTGCACCTGGACCAGGAGTTCATGCAATAATCAAAAGTTTGTCAAGAGCTGGATTTAAAATATTAAACATTCTAGATATTACTAGATATCCAAGAGGAGGACCTAAAAAGAAAGGTGGAAGAAGAGGAAGAAGGCCTTAATTAGTAATATTTAAAAAGTTGTCAAAAATTCAATAAATGGAATTAATTCAAAAAATGGAAGTAATAGATAAAAAAAATAACCAATTAACTTTTTCAATTGAAATAGATGAAAGTTTAGCAAATTCAATAAGAAGGTATGTAAACCAAATCCCCATTCCTGCAATAGATACAGTTGAAATTTCAAAAAATGATTCTCCATTATATGATGAGACTCTCGCCCATAGGTTGGGTCTAATTCCCTTAAAAAGAGAGAGAAAAAGCCAGAAAGGAGAATTAAATTTAAAATTAAGTGCGAAAAAAGAAGGAATAGTTTATTCTGAAGAATTGAAAGGTGAAGCTGAGGTTGTTTATGGAAAAATTCCCATAACTTTTTTAGAAAAAGGAGAGGAATTAGAACTTACAGCAATAACCAAAATGGGAAAAGGTGTTGAACATAATAAATTTTCTCCAGGAATTATATTTTATAGAGATCTCTCAGAGATAACTCTTGACAAATCTTTAAGTGAAAAAATTAAAAAAACATTTCCAAAAAATGAGATTAAAGAAAAAGGAGAAAAAATAATTGTTAAAGATAATAAAAGAAAATCTCTTTATGATTTTTGTGAGGGGCTATGCGAAAAAGAAGGCAAAAAAATAGAAGTTAAACCATCTGGTGAATTAGTTATAACAATAGAATCTTTCGGGCAAATGTCTTCAGAAAACATTTTTAAAGAATCTATTGAATGTTTGAAAAAAGATTTGAATGAAATTTCTAAAAATATCAAATAATAGAATTCTAAAGATTTTTATATGCTCCTAATTGTATTTTTCTATGCGGGAGTGCCGGAGAACTCAAGCCCTCGCTCAAATTAAGGGCTACAGGAAGTTCACGAGAACTTTCGGGTCAAACGAGTTTTCCCACTCCTCTTGAATGCGGGAGTGCCGGAGTGGTCAAACGGGACAGACTCAAGATCTGTTGGCTTAGTGCCTACGAAGGTTCGAATCCTTTCTCCCGCATTTTGGATTCGAACTATATGATAACTTTCTTCAAGGGCAAAAAAGGGGAAGTTGCATCGGGATACAAAACTGCGAGGTTTTGAATTTGAATCCTTTCTCCTGCATAAAAATTTTCAAAATGGAAAAAAATAAAAATAATACTTTCAAAGAAATTTGGAACAAAATAAAAAATTCAAAAAAAGTAATTATCCCTCTGCATCCTAAACCAGATGGAGATAGTTTTGGAAGTTGTGTTGCAATGAAATACGTTTTAGAAAGAGAAGATATCCAAGTAAAATTGGTTAGTAGAGATGAAGTAAGCGAAGATTTGAAAGAATATGATTTTGTAGATGAAGTGGAATTTGGAACAGATTTGGAGGAATTGGAAATTAGAAGATATGATTTGATAATTCTTTTAGACTATGGCTCATTAAATGATTACTCAAAAGATTTTAAGGAGAATGAAGAGATAAAGGAAAAGATAATTAATATTGACCATCATGAGACTAATTCATATTATGGGAATTTAAATTATGTTGATAAAAATGCTCCTTCCTGTGCTTCTATATTAGTTGAATTTTTTAAAAAATTAAATATAGAATTTGATGAAGAACTAGCAAGAAGACTCCTTTTAGGAATCCTTACTGATACAGATTTTTTTATTAATGGAGATTCTTTAAATTCAATGAAACACGCTGTTTTTTTAATGGAAAAAGGACAAATAAATTATTATGGATTTGTTAAACCAATCATAAAAAAATCTTGGAAGTTGAAAAAATTGATAGGTGTATTAGTTAACAACATGGAAAAAAGAGAGATTGACTGCAAAAATATTCTTTCAAGTTACATAAAGCAAGAAGATATTGAAAAGTATGAGTTAAATGCTTCAGAGATAAGACTTGGTATAAACTTTTTGAAAGATGTAAAAGATATTGATATAATTTTTACACTTTCTGAATTTCCGGAAAAAATTAAAGGTTCTTTTAGGTCTTTTGGAATAGATACCTCTGTTTTTTCTAAAGAGTTTGGTGGAGGGGGGCATAAAAAAGCTTCTGCATTTTATATTGAAAAAATGCCTATTGAAAAAGCAAAAGAAAAAGTCTTTGAGGTTATTGAAAAAGTTGGAATTCATAAAATATCTGAATAGACTTCATCTCAAATTAATCTGAATAAAAATCTTTATAAAGCATAATTAGCTTGAATTTTTACCTGCGAGTTGAGAACCTCCAGCGGGTTCTTCACAGTTCCAGCAACCCAATAGAAAGTTGAACTAAATTAGCGCAAAGCAGGAAGTTATACTTCTTGCTATTTAAATTAAGATGGTTTCAAAAGCAAAAATAGAGAAAAAATTACAAAAAAAGACTAACTCAAATCTAGTTGAGACTATAATTGCTGCAAAAAAACAGGATTCTTGGAAGGATGTTGCAAATATTTTAAGTGGTCCAAGAAGAAATCAAATAAATGTGAATTTAGAAGAGTTAAATAAAATAGAAAATGAAAAAACAATTATTGTTCCTGGAAAAGTTTTATCTGGGGGAGAAATTAATAAAAAAATAAAAATTTCTGCATTGTCTTTTTCTGAAAAGGCTAAGGAAAAACTATTAAACACTAAGTGCGAAGTTTCAAATATACTTCAAGAAATTAAGAAAAATCCTGAAGCTAAAGGAATTAAAATTTTAGATAAAAAAGAAAAATGAAAATAATAGATGGAAAAGACGCAGTTCTTGGAAGATTAGCGAGTTATGTTGCAAGAGAATCAAGAAAAGGAGAAGAAGTTGCAATTTTAAATTGTGGGCAAATAAGAATAACTGGAAATAAGAGAGACATTAAAAATAAATTTGAAAAAAGTAGAAAAAAAGTTGGAAGTGGACAACAAGGACCAAAAATATCTAGGTCAAAGGAAAAAATTGTTAAAAGAGCTATTAGAGGAATGCTACCAAATCACAGAAAAGGTCAAGGAAAAGAAGCACTGAAAAGAATAAAATGCTATGTTGGTGTGCCAAAAGAATTTCAAGGAAAAGAAAGTATTAAAACAGAAAAACCAGTGAAAAAAACAAGAAAAGATAGGTCAATTCAAATAAAGGAGATTTCAAAATGAAAGAAAAAATAATTACGTCAGGAAAAAGAAAAACATCTATTGCAAAAGCTGTTTTAACAGAAGGTTCTGGAAGAGTTTCTTTTAATGGAAGAAATTATAAAACTTTACAAATATTTAATAAATTAAGAATTGAAGAACCATTAAGAATTGCTAAAGAAATTCTAGGAAAATTGAATTTTGATGTTTCTATAAATGTAAAAGGTGGTGGAGAAAAAAGTCAGATAGAATCTGCACGTTTAGCTTTAGCTAGAGCAATTGATACTTTTTCAAATTCAAAAGAATTGAAAAACGCGTTTTTAACTTATGATAGAAATTTATTAGTTGCAGATGTTAGAAGAAAAGAAGCTTACAAACCAGGTGACAGCAAGGCAAGAAGAAAAAGACAAAAGAGTTATAGATAGTTACATTTATAAAAATAAAAATATGGAAAAGAAAGTAAATTGGATTTTGGCTCTTGTTATGTCAATAGTTTTTGGAAGTTTAGGTGTTGATAGATTTATTATGGGGCATGTTGGATTAGGAATTCTTAAACTTTTTACTTTTGGAGGATTTGGTGTTTGGTGGTTAGTTGATTTAATTTTAATTGCTACAAAACATAAATTCAAAGGAGTTAAGTGGGTTGAATAATTATTTAAAGTTTCTAAATTTAAAAGATAAATGAAAAAAACAAAAAAATTAACACCAAATCAAGGTATGATAATTTTTGGAGTTTTCTTGACGATTGGAGGGTTAACCTCATTAATACTTAATTATGTAAATTCTGATGAGATAAGCTCTTTCGTCACTTCAGTATTCTTAACATTAATGGGTCTTATTATGATTTTTCTTGGTAAAAGAACAGAAATTTAAAATAGAAAAATTATCTTAATAAAAAGTTATTTTACCCCTAATCTTTCCAGCTTATTCTGGACATGATTAAACAGCGTCGAGGAAATTATTGGCTGATGACTGCCTTGATGTACTTCGTTGTTAAATTTTATTTTTCCTATATAAGTAAAATTTCTTAGAATTTTTTTTAATCCATTAACAGAGAGGTGGTGTTTCTCTGCAAGTTGTCTTAAACTTATTTTATTATTAAGAAATTCTTCAAAGATTTCTTCAACTTCTTTGAAATATTCTGCTGGAACTAGCTTGCCATTAATTATTTTATAACCAAAAGGAGCTCGTGACATTAACATGCCTTGAGAAGCTTTTTCTATCATACCTTGTTTTTTATTTTCTCTGATGATTTTAAGATGCTCTACTTGTTTTTTCAAAGCTTCGTTCTCTTTTTTGAGTTCTTCTAGTTGTTTATTCAAATTTTCTTCTTGCATCTTTTTTAAATTTATAGAGATATTTATTTAAATCAATTTTTTTATTATTAATTTCAATGCCTTCTTGTTTTAATAATTTTATTTTTTCTCTTAAACCTGAAGCAAAACCTCCGAGGTTTCCATTTGAATTAATGACTCTATGGCAGGGAATTTTCGGGGCATAAGGATTTTTATTCATTGCATTTCCTACTGCACGATAAGCCTTGCAGTTTAAAGCGTGTGCGATTTCTTTATAAGTTGTGGCTTTTCCTCGAGGAACTTTCTTTAATAATTGATAACATTTTTCATTGAATGTTTTCATTTTTGTGTGTTTGGGCAGGTGTTTAAACAGCTGTTGATTTTTTTAATTCTATAAACTATCTATTAGGGATTTAATTTTTTTAAGTTCTTCTGTTGAAATGTGATTTTTAATCTTATTAATACATTCATCTATATTTAGTTTTATGTCTGATTCAAAAAATCTTAAGACAGTCCATCCTTTTCTTTTTAGATATGTGTCCTTGAATTTGTCTCTTGTTAAATTCTTAATCTGCCTTTTATCCAGATTTTTCCTATCATAAATCTTAGGGTTTGCATGCCAATAATCACCATCACATTCTATAATAATTTTATAAAATGGTATAGCAAAATCGCATGAAAATTTATTATCAATATTAAATTGTTTGACAAAAGGAATTTTTGCTTTAAGTAGATTTTCTGCTAAGATTATTTCTATTTCAGTATCAAAAAAAGGAAATTCATTCTTATTTAATCTTTTAATAGTAAGTTCTCTAAATCGCAATGAATGTATTGCTCTTCTTTTATTAGCTTTACTCTTGTTGTATAAAATTTCCCAAATTTTTCCAAACATGGCATGATGTTTGCCTTTTAATGAAGCAATATATTGATATTTTGGTCTTTTGGAGATATTAAATCTCTTCATCAAATCTATAATTATCTTTCTATCATAACCTATTTTCTTAGCAATTTGTTCCTGTGATAACTTATGATTAACGTATAAATCTATAAGCAAATCCTTTATTCTCTGTCCAAATTTTTTCTCTATTTTTTCTATTCTTTTTTTCTGTTTAAGTTCATAAGCTCTTTTTATACTTTCAGCTAATTTTCTAACTCTTTCATCTTTCTCCTTTGTTAATCCTCTCGTCCAACCATATTCATCCGAAACTAATTTGCTGGCTTCTTTGTGAGAGCGGGTTTTGATTCTGAACTTCTTTAAATAATATTCTATTGTGGTCTTACTGAGATTTAGTTTAGAGGCAATTTTTCTAGTTGATAGTTTATCTTTATGATAGAGTTTTATTAAAAGTGATCTTGTAATTTTCACCATTAAAAAATATAGGACATTCTTATTTATAAACTTTTCTTACAAGGTATCTAAGGGACTTTTTACTTTTTTAATTTGCTCAGAAGAAATATGAGCATACAACTGTGTAGTCGAAAGGTCAGCATGACCAAGTAATTCTTGTATAAGCCTTATGTCAATTCCATTCTCTAAAAGATGAGTTGCAAAGCTATGTCTTAATGTATGGGGATGGACTTCTTTATTTATTCCTGCTTTTTTAGCTGCATTTCTCACTATTTTTTGTATGTTTCTATCTGAAAGTTTTCCATTTGGTCCAGAAAAAAAATATTCTTTGCCAGATTCTTTTTGTTTTTTTGCATATTTTTTTAAATCTTTTATCAAAAAATCAGGTATATTAAAAATTCTGTCTTTTTTTCCTTTCGCCTGTCTTAAATATCCTACTTTTTCTTCAAAATTCAAATCTTTTGTTTTAAGATTTATTAATTCTGAAACTCTAAATCCACAAGCATAAATTAAGCTAACTATTAATTTGCTTTTTTTTGTAGGAATTGCTTTTATAAGTTTTTTCAATTCTTCTTTTGTTAAAACCGCAGGGATTCTTTTTTCTCTTCTTGGTCGCTTAATTCCCAAAGTTATATCTTTTTCTAAAATATTTGAATATGCGAATTTTAAAGCAGATAAAAAAACAATTATGCTTGAAGAAGATTGTTCTGTTAATTTTTCAGACATATAAAATTTAACATCGTCTTTTGTCATTTGCTCGGGGTTTTTTTTGCAAAAATCAAGAAGTTCTTTGTTTGCACGAAGATAATTTCTAATTGTGTAGTTTGAATTTTTTGAAATTTTTAATTCTGTTTCAAGTTTTTGAAGAAATTCTTGAGGTGTCATTTTAGTTTAAATTATTCCTAAATTTTCAAGTTGTTTAAACAGCTGTTTATTGTCCTTAAATAGAATAGTTTTCATTCCTAGTTTTTTAGCACCATTTATATTCACTTTTTTATCATCAATAAAAAGAACTTCTGATGGCTTTGTCTTGAATTTTTTTAATGTTATTTCAAATATTTTTTTTGCAGGTTTTCTTGATTTTTCCTTGTATGAATAAATCCGAACAGGGAATAGTTTTTTTAAGGAATATTTTTTAGAAAGATATCTTTCATGTAATTTTCCTATGTTTGAAACTAAAGCAATCTTATATTTTTTCTTTAGTTTTTTGATCAAAGGGATAATTTCTTTATTAGGCCAGAAAATTTCACACCATATTTTGTCAAGTTTTTCAACAGGGATTTTTTTGGGGTTTTTATGAAGTGAATCAAACATTAATCTCCAATAAACTTTTCTTGGTTTTCCTCTTTCATATGCATTTGTAAATTTTGAATTGTTTCCAGAAATTGCTTTAAAGATTCTTTTGGCAGGAATATTAATTAATTTAGAGATTTTTTTGGCTGCAATCATATGATCATAAAAAACAACTACACCCCCTAAATCAAAAATTATAACTTTAACTTTAGAATTTTTGTTTTTCCTCTTTTTCATAAGAGATTGTACGAACCTTTGGTTTATAGAGTTTTTGTGTGGGAAGAAAAATTTAAAACTATTCGTCTTTGACTTCTTTTTTAATTCCAAATTTATCTTTGTCATGACCAAATAGATTTTTTTGTATGTATGAGAAAATATCATTTGCATTTATGTAAAGGCCCATAGGTTTATGATTTGATTTAATATTTTCATTGCCCACAACTAAAAATTTAACTCCATCTAAAATTAAAACCTTGTCTCCTGCTTCATACCTATTTAATTCTGGATGGAATAATATCTGTTTAATCAAACCTTCTCCAAATTTCTCTGATTTTTCTTCTTTTTTCATATGATTAATGGACGAACCTTTGGTTTATATTGTTTTTGTGGGAAAATATTAAGAAGTTTGGGGGTGTTGGAGAGAGTATGAAAAAGTTAAGGAAGATAATTTCTAACAGGGAATGGGCCCACAATTCTTCTCCTTTTGAAGTTTTTGAAAATCGCCTAAAAGATATGATGGATTTAGAGGTTTTAACAATCTCTTCAAAAATATCAGATTCCACAAAGAACGAAGCAAAAAAGCAATATTTGATAATGTTGGTAACTTGTTATGAAACTTATTTGAGGGAAACTTTCAAGAAAATAATTGAAGAAAAATTAGTTCCTTTTTTTAAAATAGCTAAGCTAAAAAAATTAAAAAATATACAACTTAGTCTTGAAGAATTAGATTTTATTAAAAATCAAAAAATAGAATTTCCTGAGATGGTTTGCGAGTATATCAATTTTCAAAATTTTAGAGAAATGAAAGAGGCCTTCTCAATCATTGATCTTGACAAGAAAATTACTAAGAAGATAGAAGAAAAAGATAATATTATGCCTCCACCTAAAGGGAGAATTCTAAAAGGAAAAAATGAGGCAGGGATAGTGAATGAATTCTATAAGGATTTTGCAGCCCACAAAAAAATGTTTAATGAGGCGGGCCTATATTCTCAAATAAATCTTTTGCTTGAAGCAAGGCACAAAATAGTTCATCAAAATATAAATATCAAAATTTTTCAGGAAGATGTGATGGTAATGACTGCTACAATTCACGAATTTATATTTTTGTTGAATAAAGTTATTGAAGAAATAAGAAAGGAAAAATCAAATAAAAAATCTCCAAACTCGCTTTCAGCAAAGTTTTCTGGAAAAGATGAAGTTAATACCAAAAAAGACTAAGCATCATCAAGTTTAAAATCCCACTTTGGATGTTCTTTGAAATTAAATCCCTTATCTTTTAATTGTTGGGCAATTTCTTTCCTATATCTTAAGTCATGGAACATTTTGTGGTGATTTGGGCAAAGACCAACTAAATTTTCTTTTGACCCATTTTTCTTATTTTCATCCAGATGATGCAAGTCTACAATTTTATTAAAACCACAGATAACACATTCTTTTGTTATCTCTCTGTAAGTTTCCATATCCAAACCATATTTTATTCTTTTATTAGTAGCCTTTGTTTTATCTACATGAAAAACAAAGCTGTAGCATCCTTCACACAAACCTTTTGCATGAGAAGGCTTCTTTCTGCCACATCTTTTACAAACAACTATTTTTGGTTTCCAGGAGAATTTTCTGTAACAATTAAAGCACATTCCTTTTGCATGATGTTCATCTTCCTTACCGCACTTAATACAAGTTTTAATCATGAGTAAATCAAAATCCGTTCGTATATAAAATATTATTCTAACTCGTGAATAATAACGTTCGTTGAAGATAAAAACCCGTATTAGCAACAATATAGGTTGTACGAAGTATTTACGTGTAAAACTCAAAAAAAGGAAAATTAACGGAAAGGGCTGTGACTTCCGCCCTTAATAGGATAACCTCCACAACCTAAACCTGTGCGCTTAGGTAAGGTTTGTGCATGTAAATATTTTTCTAATGTTTTCTTTTGACTTGGAAAATTTTTAAGAAAAGATATGATTACTTCTTGTTTTGAAGAAGGCTCTTTAATAGTGTTTTGATTCACTAAATGATATGCAATTGCTTTTACAGGACTATCAAAAGTTTTAACCCCTTTTGGATCCCAAGCTTCAGGAATAAATAATTGTCCTTCAGAATATTTAATTTGTAGATAATTTTCATTTTCTTTGATTATTTTCCCAACTCCCCAGATACCAGTATACCAGCCATAAACGCCCAAGGTTTTTCAGAATTTTCTAATATCTTTTTGTCCATTTACCTTTAATATTTCTCCAAGCCTCCAATTTTCTTCAAAATATCCTTCATTTATAACTGAGTAAATTGGCCATCTTTCTATTTCTATTGAAAGGCCTATTTCAACAGCTTCTTCTAATAAAGGAACAACTATTCCTTTTCCACTTAATGCATTAAAAATTTCATTTAATGAATCATATGTTTTAGAGGCAAGCTCATTTTCAACAAAAAAGTAAAGTTTTTCATTGTCTAAATCAACAGAAGCGTATTTTTTTGAATGCCTTTTTTTAAGAAATTCCTCGTGTTTTTTGTTTGGTTTAATTTTGTACATTTCTGGTTATCTCTGGTTTAGATTAAATTAATTTTTAAAAATTATGGTATTATTTTTCTTGCAAAATTTTACATTAATTTTTTGTGGGGGTGCGGGTGTTCACTTAGGTAAAGTTAGTGAAAGAATAAAAAGTTATGATTTTAGAATTAAGGGTGTTTAAGGGTGTTTAAACAGGTGTTTATAGCTGTTTAAGGGTGTTTTTTTTAATAAATAACCTTTTCTTTTATTAATTTTTTAGAAAAATTTTAGAAGTTTTAATTAATTTTTACGTCGGAAAAATAAAGTTTTTATCGTCGAGAACAAAAGTTTTTTAAAGTATATTTTGCATTAAAAATATATGTTTGGGTTTTTTAGAAGAAAAAAAGAGGTTGAAAGACTTAAAGAAGACACAAAAAAGGGTTTTGAATCAGTTAAAAAAGATATGGATTCTGTAACTGGGTGGATTAGACATTTAGATTCTGAAAAAAATTTGCAAAAAAAAGAAGTTGAAGAAGTAAAAGAAAATTTATCGTCGATAAAAGAAGAAATCGAAGGACTAAAAAATGTGGTTGAAATGATTGGGCAAGTAAAATCTTCAAAGGTGTTTAAAACACCCAAACAGCTGTTTAAACAGCAAACAGGTGTTTATGGTGTTCAAACAGGTGTTCAAACAGGTGTTCAAACAACAAATTTAGAGCAATTTTCAATAACTGAAAGAGCAATTTTATGGGTTTTGCTTAACTCTGATATGAAACTAAGTTATGATGATTTAGCTGCAATGTTAGGAAAAGAGAGATCTACAATAAGAGGGCAAATTAGTAGAATAAAAAGCAAAAGTGAGAGTTTAATTGAAGAAATGATAGAAAAAAACGGCAAAAAAAGAGTGTTTATACCTGAAGAAATTAAAGAAAAAATGCTAAAAAAGACAAAAGTGAGGATTAACAAAGATAAAAAAACTAAAAAAAAGAATAAAAATAAGGTTTCAAGTTATTGAAGTGAGAATAATACAAATAAGAGATTAAAAAAAGATTAGTTATTCGGTGAAAAGGAAAAAGAATTTATAATTCTCTTAATCGTAAAATTGTAGATAAAGTAGCAATTTTTTTTAAACTAGTTGAAATAGAGAGCTGTATGTTTTTGTTATTAATTCTTTTTTTCTCGACGGGAATTCCTTTTTTTATTAATCTCCCGACATAATCCCTAATAGAACTTTCAGTGAGATTTAATTTTTTGGATAATTTTTTATAATTACAAAATTCTTTTTTTTCATCCATCTCATAAATAGCTGAAAAAACCAATAATTCTTGATTTGTTATGCTCTTAAATTTAAGTCTTAATTCTTTTTTTATATTGTCTAATGATTCTAGTATTTCATGCGCATTTTTTATGGAATTTTCTCGGTTTTCTGGAGAAAAAAAGGTGTTTGTGTCTGTCTGTCTGTCTGTCTGTCTGTCTGTCGAAGCCCCTTCATTTCTTGTGGAAATCTCCAAATTTTGGGGTTTTAAAGCCCTAAAAGGATAATTATCTGTCGAAGGATGTGTCGAAACTGTCTGATTTGATATATTATCTGTCGAAGGATGTGTCGAAGAATTTTCGCGCTTTTCGACATATTTTTCCCCTTCATTCTGCTCTAATTTTAGCTTTAAATTAGCTATTTCTTCTCTTAAGCTTTTTATATCAGATTTGACTCTCTTAAAAGCATCTTTTATCTTATCCATAAAAATATTAAAGGTTAAAAGTATAAAAATTTTGAGGTGTTAAAAATATCATTCTTGATGGGATTTATAAGCATTATATGCAATATCACTAATTTTCCATCTTGACCTTCTTATATAAGGTATACCTTTTGGATTTTTGTTTATTCTTATAACAAGATTTTTCTTTTTTAATTCAAAAAGAATTTCTTTCACAAATTCTTCATCTCTTGCAATTTCTTGTGCTATTTTAAAAGTAAAAAGAGATTTTGGACTTATTGAATAAAGTAAAGCTAAAATTTGCTCTGAAATTTTTTCTCTCTTTTCATTAGATATTTTCATGAAAAAATAAGCTCTAATAATTATTTAAAATTTTGTAATTATTTTTTAGCTTGAGAAATATCCTCTTTTTTTAAAGAAGGCATAGAAACATGAAGAGGTAAGCTTAATTCTTCTTCTAATTCTAAAGCTTTTAAACTTGACTTTTTCAAAATAATATTAAAAAGAGGGATCCTAATATCTTCATGTATTTTTTTATCTTTCCATTGTTTTAAAATTTCTTTTGCTTTTTTTGATTCAATAGTAACAATAATATCTCCTAAAAGTTCTATTTTTGCAAAATCAGGAGAATAATCTATAGTATAACCAAATTTTATACCTAAAAATTCATCTTTAGATTTAAAGGCATCAGCTTTAAGTTGTTTTATCTCAGAAACATCTATATTTGCATTTATTTTTAGATTTTCCCTTTTTCCAGACAATTTCTCAGCATTTATTTTTGTAAAATTAAATCCAGCGATTTTCATTTTATTTTAATAAAATATAAGTTTTTAAATTTTTGTTTATTATTTATTATAATTAAATATAAAATTAGATTAAATCTTCTTCTGAAATAATTACAAAATCACCTATAGCTATAATTGCACTATAAGGAATCAAGAGTTCATTTGAGTTTGTTTTCTCTAGATTAAGATTTTTAGTATAAGCAGTTGAATCTTTAACAACTAAATTAATTAATTCTCCTGAATGAGTTTCAAAAGTTATATCTTTAACAAATCCTAATCTTTTTCCTTCTTTTGTCACAATCATTTTTCCTAAAAGAGAACTAAAAATTTTCTTGTTATCTTGCATACCAAGTTTAAAAGAAAATAATTTATAAACTTTTCTGAAATCGAGGATATATTATAAAAAACAGTTATTGACTGTCTCCCCCTTATTTCTTATAGAAATATTTATAAAAGAATCTTTTGGTTTTATTTTTTTATTTTTTATTTATAAAATTATATATTATATATTATATATTATATAAAGAACTAATTTAATAAGTATAAAGAAATAAAACTGTTATTGCTATTATTATCACCACCATTAGTCTATTATTAGCCTACTACATCATCATCATCATCATTATTATTATTATCATTATTATTATTATTGGCTTGTTATTAGCTTGTTATTGTAGGATTAAACCACACACAATAGGATATATCACATAATAAGGATTAGACCACATATTAGAATTACATCACACAATAGAATTACATCACACAATAGGATTATATCATCTATTATAAGATTAGATCACATTTATGAAAAGTATAATATTTGAATAAAAAATTATATTTGAATAAAAAATTGAAGTTAAAAAATGAATAAGAAATTTCAAAAATGAATAAGAAATTTCCATGAGAAATATAGGTGTTTTTCTTTTTAAGTAGTCATAATCATTTATATAATAAATTAATTTTTTATCGTTGGAAACTTTCTATAAAGAGAGGATTTCCATAGGAAATAAACCTGGGTGTGTATATTATGGCTTTAAATTTTGAGGATATTTTTGAATCTTTTGATAGAAACTCTATTTTTAAAGATAAGTCTTCTTTACAAATGAATTATTGTCCTAAAGATATTAATGATATTCTTCATAGAGATGAGCAAATAAAACAAATAGCTTCTATACTTGCGCCTTTACTTAGAGGTGAAAGACCTAGTAACTTGTTTCTTTATGGCAAGACAGGCACTGGAAAAACACTTTCAATAAATTATGTTAGAGAAGAACTTTTAAAGAGAATTAAAAAAGATTTGGATTTTAAATTGAAAATTACTTATTTGAATTGTAAGCTCAGAAAAGTTTCAGATACTGAGTATAGAATCTTGGCAGAATTTATTAGAAGACTTGGAGGGAAAGTTCCAGAAACTGGTTTGCCTACTCAAGCAGTTTATAATCAATTTATTAATCTTATTGATTCTGAAAAACAGATAATAGTTTTGATTTTAGATGAAATTGATCAAACTGTTAAAAAAATTTCTAATGATTTCTTATATAATTTGACAAGATTGAATTCAGAACTTTCTCAAACTCAAATTTGTGTTGTTGGAATTTCAAATAATTTGACTTTTTTAGATGAGCTTGATCCAAGAGCAAGAAGTTCTCTTTCAGAAGAGGAGGTTGTTTTTCCACCATATAATGCTTTGCAATTACAGGAGATTTTGGCTAAAAGAACAGAGAATGTTTTTAAAAAAGGAGTTCTTTCTGAAGGTGTGGTAGCTAAGTGTGCTGCTTTTGCTGCTAGAGAACATGGAGATGCAAGAAGAGCTTTGGATTTATTGAGAGTTGCTGGTGAGTTGGCAGAAAGGGATGGTTCTAAAAAAATTACTTTAGGACATATTGATGAATCCAATAACAAGATTGAAAAAGATAAAATTTTAGATGTTATAAGTTCAGAGCCAAAACAATTTCAGTTGGTTTTGGATTCTATAATCAGGCTTTCTGAAGACAACAAAGGACAACCAATATTTACAGGAGATATTTATAATTTATATGAAGAATTATGCAGAAAAAATAGATTAGAAGTTTTAACTCAAAGAAGAGTTGGTGATATAATTCAGGAGTTTGATATGCTTGGAATTATTAATGTTAGGGTTATATCAAAAGGTAGGGGTGGAAGAATGAGAGAAATCAAATTAGCTATATCAAAGGATATCATAGAAAAAGCAAAGAAGATTATTACAGATTCTTTGAATTATAATTAAAATTTATTATAAAATGAACACACAAGATATTTTAAAATATTGTTTTAATAAAGGGCTTTTGGTAGATAAAGAAGTTTTGAATCTTTTTAGTGAAACAAGAGATTTAGAATCAGTTAAAATGATTATTAAAAATATAAAAGAACATACAAATCAAAAAGTTATAACAAAAAAAGTTTTTTATGAAAATAAAGATAAGGTTAATGAAGTATTTTCAAATTTGCCAGAAGAAAATAGAAAAAGCCTTGAAAAATTAAAAATTAATTTAGGTTTAAGCATAGAGATTTCTAGAGAAAAAAGTGAATTTAGTCCTTTAAATATAAATAAACCACAAGAAAAAAAAATTGAATTTGATAATGAAAATGTTAAAGTTCTTTCTAAAAATCCTGTTTTTACTAAGAAACCAGATATAAAAGATTTTGTTAATTATTTTAGAAATAGATTTTTGAATATGAAAAATATTTTGCAAAATAATCCAAGATTGAATAATCTTGTTTCAATAAACAAATTATCAAAAAATAGGCAAGGAATTTCAGTTATTGGAATGGTTTCTGATAAAAGAGTCACTAAGAATAAAAATATTCTCTTGGAAATAGAAGATTTAACTGGTAAAACAAGAGCTTTGATTAATAAAAACAGACCTGATTTATATAAAAAATCAGAAGAAATATGTTTAGATTCTGTTGTTGGATTTAAGGGAGCAGGTGATAGAGAAATAATTTTTGTGAATGATGTGGTTTTTCCAGATGCTATGCTTTTTGAAAGAAAAAAATCTTCTGAAGATGAAAGAGCTTTGTTTATTGGAGATTTGCATTTTGGAAGCAAATTATTTTTGAAAGATTCTTTTGAGAAATTTATAAAATATCTTAATGGTGAAATTCCAAATACTCCAGAGGTAAACAGAATAAAATATCTTTTTATTGTTGGGGATATTGTTTCAGGAATAGGAAATTATCCTAGTCAGGAAAAGGATTTAGAAATCCCTGATTTAGAAGAACAATTTTCACAGCTTACAGAAATGCTAGAAAAAATAAGGAAGGATATCAAAATAATTATTTCTCCTGGAAATCATGATGGGGTTAGACTTATGGAACCTCAGCCAATTCACGACGAGAAATATGCGTGGTCTCTTTATAATTTAAAAAATGTTATTTTGACAAGCAATCCTAGTTATATTAATATAGGAAAAAAAGATAATTTTTCTGGTTTTGATGTTTTGACATATCATGGTTTTTCTTATCCCTATTATGCAGATAATATTCCAAGTTTAATAGAAAATACAGCAATGCATGCTCCTGATTTAATTATGAAATATCTTTTGAAGAATAGACATCTTGCGCCGACTCATGGTTCTAACCAGTATTTTCCTGGAAAAGAAGATTCTTTAATGATAAAAAAAGTTCCTGATATTTTTGTTTCTGCTCATACACATAAAAGTGCTGTTTCTTATTATAATAATGTTTTAATCATTTCTACATCTTCTTGGGAGGATATAACTCCGTATGAAGAAAAAATGGGAGCAGATCCTGATTTTTGTAAGGTTCCTATGGTTAATCTTAAAACAAGGGAGGTTAAGATTTTGGATTTTGAAGATGCTAACTGAAAAAACAAAGAAATATTTTACAAATCTTGAAAAAGATGTGAATAAAATTTATTCTGTTGCTGAAACAGCTAAAGCAAAAGAACTTGATCCAGTAAACAAAGTTGAGATTCCTTTAGCAAAAACTATGGCTAAAAAATGTGTTGAACTTGTTGCTACACTTTATCCTCAGTTAAGTAATTCAGGAGCAGATAAGAGAATTATTGAATTAGAAAAAAAATATGGTAAATTAGACTCTACTATAATTTTTAAAATAGCAGAAGAAGTAGCAAAACAAAGGTTTTGTAAATTTTCAAGTTTGTTAGAGGCAATTGATGCAGGAATAAGGGTTGGTTTTTCTTATATAACTTTAGGAGTTGTTTCTTCTCCAATAGAAGGTTTTACAAAATTAGATATAGAAAAAACTAGAGAAGGGAAAGAATATTTTAAAGCTTATTTTTCCGGACCAATAAGAAGTGCAGGAACAACTGCAAGTTGTTTAGTTTTAATGTTAATTGATTATCTTCGTGAATTATTTGGTTATGCAAAGTATGACCCAAAGGAAGAGGAAATTAAAAGATATGTTACAGAGTGTTATGATTATCATGATAGGATTACGAATTTGCAATATATTGGAACAGAAGAAGAGCTTGAGTTTTTGGCAAAGAATCTTCCTATTCAAATAGCAGGAGAACCTACAGAGAAATTAGAAGTTTCTAATTATAAAAATTTAGAGAGGGTAGAGACAAATAATATTCGTGGAGGAATGTGTTTGATTTTTTCAGAGGGTTTAGCGCAAAAAGCTGCAAAAGGTTTTAGGTTATTAAATACAGCAAAGAAAAATGGAATTAATTCTACTGGTTTTGATTTTTTAGAAGAGTATCTTAAGTTACATGAAAAGCAAACTAGTGGGAAAAGCGAAGATTCTACTCCTGTATATATTAAAGATTTAGTTGCTGGCAGACCTGTTTTTGGGCATCCTTCTTGTTCAGGAGGGTTTAGATTTAGATATGGACGTGGAAGGGTTTCTGGGTTTAGTGCTGCTTCTTTGCATCCTGCGACTATGGTTATTACAGATGGGTTTATTGCTACAGGAACTCAGCTAAAAATTGAAAAACCAACAAAAGGAATGGTTGCTACTGTTTGTGATAATATTGACGGGCCAATCGTTAAAATGTTTAATGGAAGCGTGAAAAAAATAAAAACAGGAGAAGAAGCAAAAAAATTTTATCCGGATGTTGAAGAAATAATTTATCTTGGAGATATTTTATTTCCTTTTAGTGATGTTGCTAATAGAAATTCACAACTTCCTAAACCAGGTTATGTTGAAGAATGGTGGGATTTAGAGTTAAAAGAGAAAAACTCTAATCTAAGAAAAGATATTGATATTTTTAATGTTGATTTGGAAAAAGCTATTGAAATCAGTAACAATTCTAATATACCTCTTCACCCAAATTTTATTTTTTATTGGACTCAGATTACAAAAGAGCAGTTTTTAGGATTGATGAGCTGGTTGAAGTATGCTAAATTTGATAAAAAAATTATTTTTCCTTATAATTCTTCTGATAAAGAAAAATTTAAAGAGGGAAAAAGAGCTTTAGAGATTTTAGGTATAGAGCATGAAGCAGTTATAGAAAATATTATAATAAATGAAGAGAATAGCAAGGCTTTGTTGGTTAATTTAGGAATTGACTGGAAAAATTTAGATAGAGAAAATTTGTTCAAAGAAAAAATTGAAAAATTAAAAGAAAAAATAAATACTGAATTGAAAAATAAAGAAGTTTTAGAGATTATTAATTTTGTTTCTAATTTTGAAATTAAAGATAAAGCAGGAGATTTTATTGGTGCGAGGATGGGTCGCCCAGAAAAGGCTAAACTTAGAAAACTTACTGGAAGTCCTAATGTTTTATTTCCTGTTGGAAAAGAAGGAGGAAGATTGAGAAGTGTTCAGGCAGCTTGTGAAGAGGGAAGTGTAACTAGTAGTTTTCCTATTTATTATTGTAAGAAATGTGAGAAAGAAACTATCTATCCTACTTGTGAAAATTGTGGGGAAAAATGTGAAAAACTTTTTTATTGTCCTGAATGCGATAAAAAATCTTTTCATTCATGCAAAGAACATAGTTCTTCTAGAAATTATTGTGAAACTAAACTAGATATAAATTATTATTTTAATAAAGCTGTTGAGAATTTAGGACTTTCGAAGGATGAGATACCTTTATTGATTAAAGGAATTAGAGGAACTTCTTCAGAAAACCATGTTATGGAAAATTTGGAGAAAGGATTTTTAAGAGCATTATATAATTTACAAGTTAATAAAGATGGAACTATTAGATTTGATGCTACTGAGCTTCCTCTTGTTTGTTTTAAACCTAAAGAAGTTTCTGTTAGTGTGGAGAGGTTGAAACAGTTGGGTTATGAAAAAGATATTTTTGGAAATGAATTGAAAAATGAAAACCAGATTTTAGAACTAATGCCTCATGATGTGGTTTTGCCCAGTTCTTCTGAATCTTTAGATGAAAGAGCAGATAATGTTTTTGTTAAGGTTGCTAAATTTGCTGATGATTTGCTTGAAAGATTTTACAAATTAAAACCTTTTTATAATGTGAAAAATAGGGATGATTTAATTGGGCATTTAGGTGTTTGCATGGCTCCACATAATTGTGCAGGGGTAATTTGTAGATTCATTGGGTTTTCAAATACTTTAGGTTTGCTTGCAAGTCCATATATGCATGCTGCTATAAGAAGAGATTGTTTTGATTATGATACTTATATGTTAATAAAAAAGAATGGATTATGGAGGAATATAAAAATAGGGGAGATAGTTGAAGAATTAAATCCTTCAGAAATTGTTGATGAATTTGGAACTAAGGAAAAAAAAGTAGATGGTTTTGAAACTATAGGATTTGATAAAAAAGCAAAAAATGTAAAAATAAATAATTTTACTAAACATAAAAAGCAAAGTATGTTGCAGATTAAAACAGCTCTTGGAAAGAAAATAAAAGTTACCGAAAATCACAAATTTTTAATTGATGGCAAATTGAGAAAGGCAAAAGATTTAGAGATTGGGGAAATGGTTCCTTTACCAATTAAGATTGATGTTCCAGTTAAAAAACAAAAAGAGATTAATCTTTTGGAAGAACTAAAAAATGAGAAGATTATGGTAAGAGATATTGGCGGTGTTTTGAAAAATTTAGATAAAAAAGAAAAGCAAAGGATTTTAGAAAAGTTAAATATCACAAAAAAACAATTTATGAATTATCAGTTAAGAAATAGTTATCCAATAAGTTTTGTTTTGAAATTGAATAAGGATTTGAGAAATGAAATTTATTCAAAAGGAAAAATTGCTATAAAAAGGGACAGTGTGGAAGTTCCTATTTTAATTAAAATAGATAAAGAGTTATTGGAAGTTATTGGTTTGTACATTGCAGAGGGATACTCGAGGAGTTTGGGAGGTAAGAAAGGATTAAACCAAGTTTATATCTCTGCAAGGGATAAAGGGATTAGAAAATTAATTAAAAGAACAGTTAAAAAACATTTTAATTTAGACCCCTCTGAAAATAAAAAAGATAGAGTTACTTTTTCTTCTAAAATTTTATATTTATTTTTTAATAAAGTTTTAAATTGCGGACAAGACGCAATGAATAAAAGAATTCCGAGTTTATTTCTTAATTTAAGTTTGGATAAATTGGCAGCGATTTTAAGAGGGTATTTTGAAGGGGACGGAAGTATAAGTGCGGGAGATAGAAGAATTATTTGTGATAGCATCAGCGAGGGATTGTTAAGTGATTTAGAATTTTGTTTAAATCGTTTTGGGATATTCTGCAAGAGATATGAATATGAGAAAGAACCAGGACAGATATTAAAAGATTTTTATATTAAAAAAAATAGAAAAATTCCAAAATTTAAGATAACTAAAATAATTATTGGGAGTGATTTTGTTCACAATTTTTCGCGAATTAAATTTTTATCTCAAAGAAAAAATAAAATCTTGGAGTATCATCTAAGTAAGAAAAGCAAAGGGATGAGAATTAAAAAAGACAAATTTTTTGTTTATGATCCTATTGTATCTATTAAAAACATGGGGGAAAAGGAGAGTTATTGTTTGAATGTTAACACCGGAAATCATTTGGTTGTTGCAAATTCCATTTTAAGTAAGCAATGCGACGGAGATGAAGCTGCTGTTATGCTTTTAGGAGATGTTTTATTAAATTTCTCAAAGAGTTTTTTGCCAAACCATAGAGGAGGAACTCAGGATGCACCTTTAGTTTTAAATTCAAGAATTGATGCTGGAGAAGTTGATGACCAGATTTTGGATTTTGAAATGACATTTGAATATCCTCTTGAACTTTATAAAAAAGCTGAACAAAGGAAACATTCTTCTGAAATAGATATCCCTAATGTAAAGTCAGCATTAAGAGAAGAAAAAGACCCTTTTGTTAACCTTGGATTCACACACAATACAAGTAATTTTAATGAAGGTATTGTTTGTTCTTCTTATAAATTGCTTTCAACTATGCAAGAAAAAGTTCAGCATCAGATGGAATTAGTTGATAAGATTAGGGCAGCTGATACTTCTGATACAGCAAGATTAGTTCTTGAAAGACATTTTATTAAAGATATGAAAGGAAATTTAAGGAGGTTTTCAACTCAGAATTTTAGATGTGTTGCTTGTAATGAAATTTTAAGGCGTCCTCCTCTAACAGGAGTTTGCCCAAGGTGCAAAGGAAAAATAATTTTTACAGTTAATGAAGGAGGTATAAAAAAATATTTAGGTGCTGCCTTGAGCTTAGTGGATAAATACCATCTTTCTACTTATATAAAACAGAATATTGAATTAACAAAAAGATTTATTGACAGTATTTTTGGAAAAGAGTTAGAGAAGCAAGAAAAAATTGAAAAATGGTTTTAATTATGTAAATTAAAATATCTAAAAACACATTTCATTAATCGCCTTATCAACCGAGGGATTATTAAAATCTAGATACTGTTAATAATTCTGTTATTCTAAATTTTGTTATTAGTTGGAAATTAATAAACGAGCAAACAAGATAAGAACAAAAAACTTTATGAGAAGTTATGAAATTGACTTAACAAATCAGTAAAATTTATAAGTTCTTTTTGTTTGATTAAAACATGGTTGATAAAAGAGTGTATAATTATTTAAAAAAATTTTCTGGAAAATATGATATTAACAGATTAAAGAAAAAACTTGTTGATTCTGGTTATTCAAGGAAAGTTGTTGATGAAGCTGCTCGAGCTTTGAAAAAACCTATGCCTGCAAGTTCTCAGAGAAAATCTTCTAAGAAAGCTCCTCAAACAACAAGACAGCCTCAGAGAATGAATTATAATGTTCCTAAAAATAGAAGAATGAATTTTCAACAAACAAAAAAACCTAAGACAAAACCAACAAAATCAACTAACCAAAGTTATAAAGAAATGAAGCAAAAACCAGGACAACAAAGCATGAATCAAAATCAGCAAAAAGTAAAAGAACAAAAAAAACCTGAGAAAAAACAAAAGAATAAACCTAAGAATAAAAAATTCCTTTGGATAATTTTAATTATTCTTGGTGTTATTGCTATTTCTGGGTTAGTTATTTATCTCTTCTTTTTAAGATAATTGTTAGTATAATAACAGGATGAAGAATTTTTGGACTTATTTTTAAAGGAGATATAATAAAATTGTTGGTAATAATAGACAACCCATCATGTGTGTTCTTCTGATTTTTAATTTAATACAATAAATTCCAGTGAGAATTGAAATTATTAAAACCACTAATCCTAAAAAACCAGAAACTAAAGTTATAACTATAATTAGGATTATTAATGTTATTAAAGAAAGTTTGCTGTAATTTATTTTTTCTATTTTTTTAGCTGAAAGTTTTGCGAGTTTTTTTGCCAGAAAAAATGAAATTATCCCGCTGATAAATACAACTGCTAAAATTAAAGTTAAGATTTGTGGAGAAATTTTATTTATTATTTCTTGGATTGCGACTGCTGCTCCTGTTCTTGTTTTTGAAATTGCATAAAGAGACAGGAAAGAGAAACCCATTACAAGAGTGTTAGTTGCTCCAAGTAAAATTAAAAATCCTTTTTTGTCTTTTTGCGACATTAATCTGCTTCCTATAATAGCTGCTTGTCCACTTCCTAATCCTGGAAGAAAACTACATAAAGGAGAAGCTATTAGAGAACCTGCAAATGCACTTGTAAAAGGTTTAAAGATTTCTTTTTTTGGATTTTCAATTTTTTGTTTTGGAATTTTTATTTTATTTTTTATACTAATCACTAGCATAGAGCCTCCAAATAAACCAGTTAATAGGGGCAATAAAGGTTGATTTAAAGAAGGGATATTTAATACGCACAAGCCTAAAAATCCAGTTAATGCAAAAACAAATAATGCAGCAAATTTCTTTTTTTCAAGAAGAATAAGCAAAAGAGAAACTACAATTAATATTCCGGGCATAACATATTGTTTTGTTAAAAGATAGTGGATTTTTTCTATAGCAAAAAGTGAAGGAAAAGCAATTAAAACAAGTGCGAAGATAGCAGCCAGACTTCCATAAATTGTTAACATAATAGCCTGGTATCCTTGTCCTTTTTTCAAAAGTTCATGTCCTGGAAGAATTGAAAGTTCTGTATCAGTATCAGGACACCCGAGAAAAATTGAAGGAATAAAATCAATAAAAGTGTGTGTAATTGCCATAGCAGAAATAAAAGTTACCAGGTAAATTTTATTTAAAGAGCTGAATAGGGTAGCAGATAAAGAGATTAAAAAAACTCCAAGGAGGTTTATATGAATTCCGGGAATTAAGCCTGTAAATGTTCCTGCAAGAATTCCTAGCAGCAAAAAAATCAAAATCTCTGTTAGCATGTTATAGAAAGATTTAATAATTATTAATATTTGTTTGTAGTATGTTTAATATGTTTTTTCAAAGTTTGATTTTAGCTATAGAGGATTCTTTTGCTAGTTTGATTGCATCTTTACTTGGGGTTGCTTTTATTGTTCTCTTTATTGCTCTTTTATTAGGAATTGGTATTTATATTTATAGTTCATTTGCTTATATGGCAATAGGAAAAAAAGCCAATAATAAAAAACCATGGCTAGCTTGGATTCCTTGTGTTGGAAAACCCTTATTAATTTCAAAAATTGCAAAAATGCATTGGTGGCCAGTTTTACTTTTATTGGGTTGGTTTTTTGCTTCTATTCCAATTTTAGGAACAATTATTTATTATCCTTCTATGGTTATTTTTGGAATTTTCTTTATAATCTGGAATTGGAAAACATATGAAAAGGTTGGACATAAAGGATGGTTTTCTCTATTCTTTTTCATTCCTTTATTAGGATATATATTTTTAGGGATTGTGGCCTGGAGCAAAGGAAAAGCCAAAAAATCTGTAAAGAGAACTAAAAAATAGTTTTATATAGTTTCTTTGAATAATTTTTTTATGGAAGCAAAAAAAAGAATTGAATTGGTTAAGAGGAATCTTTTTGAAATAATTGGTGAAAAAGAATTAGATAAAAAATTGAAGTCCAAGAAAGAGGTTTCTATTTATTGGGGGGCTATGCCCACAGGAAGTATTTCTGTTGCCTATTTTTTTCCAATGTTAAAAATTGCTGATTTTTTGAAAGCAAATTGCAAGGTAAAAATTCTTTTGGCAGATTTACATGCCATGCTTGATGGGGTTTCTTTTGATGTTTTGGAGAAGAGATATGATTATTATCAAAAAGCAATATTACTTATTTTAAAGACAATTGGGGTTGATGTTAAAAAATTAAAATTTATTAAAGGAAGCGATTTGCAACCCGATAAAAATTATTTTCTGGATTTGTTAAAATTGAGTACTTTTACAAGTATTAGAAATTCTACAAAAGCTGCATCTGAAGCTGTTAAAACTGCTCAAGGTAAAAATATTTTGCTTTCCGGGATGATTTATCCTTTAATGCAAGCTCTTGACGAGGAGTATTTGAATGTTGACGCACAGTTTGCTGGTTTGGATCAGAGAAAAATTATGGTTTATGCTAGAGAATATTTGCCCAAGATTGGTTATAAACCAAGAATAGAATTAATGACCCCTATGATAAGAGGACTTGTTGGAAAGCAGATGAGTTCAAGTATTGAAAGCACGAAAATTGATTTGTTAGATAATAAAGAGAAAGTTGTAAAAAAAATAAAAAAAGCAGAATGTTTTGAAGGAAATCCAGACAATGGAATCCTAGCGCTGTTAAAATATTTAATTTTTGTTTTAAAAAAAGATAAAGGTGAGAAATTTATTGTAGAGAGATCTGAAAAATTTGGAGGGAATATTGAATACAAAACTTATGAAGAAGCTGAAAAAGATTTTGTTGATAAAAAATTGCATCCGTTGGATTTGAAAAATGCTGTTGCTAAAGAAATAAATCTTTTACTAGAAAATTTTAGAAGAGATAAAAAACTTAAGGAGTTGTATAAGAAAGCTTATTCCTGAAAATTTTTATTAAAAAGACTTGGAAAACAACAGAATATCTCCTTTCTATTTTTTCAAATATTTTTTAAATATGTTTTTATTAGTGTTCTTATGAGTATAAAAGAGAGTTATGAAAAAGCTTTAGAAGTTCTGAAAAAAAATTCCACTAAATTCGGTTTTTTAGCTTCAAATTCTGATATTAATAATTATGAAAGAGTCTGGTCTAGAGATGGTGTTATTCAGGGGCTTGCTTCATTAATGTCAGAAGACAAAGATTTAATTGAAACATTTAGAAAAAATTTAATCACCTTAAAAAATTATCAGGATGAAACAGGAAGAATTGCTAGCAATATTGACATGAAAAAAAAGGACGTAAGTTATGGAACTTTAGTAGGAAAAATTGATGCAACTTTATGGTATGTAATTGGTGTCGGGCAGTATTTTAAGCATACTAAAGATAAAAAATTTCTGAAAAATTTTATTGATTCTTTGGATTCTGCGATGAGTTATCTTTACTCTCTAGAATTAAACGGAAAAGGTTTATTATTTATTCCAACAGGAGGAGATTGGGCTGATGAATATATTACACAAGGATATGTTTTATTTGACCAGTTGCTTTATTTGCAAGCTTTAAGAGAATATAAATATATCTTAAAATTTTTTAGAAGAAAAACATCCCAACTTAACAAAAAAATAAACAATCTTATTGAATTGATTGATATTAATTATTTTCCTTCTAAAAATAAAAAAAATAATAAATTTGTTTATCATAAGAGATTGTATGAAAAATTAATTAAAGAATATAAAAAAGATTACCCTCTGATTTATTTTTCTTCCTCTGGTTTTGCTGAAACTCTTGATTCTTTTGGTTGTTGTCTGTTTTTACATCTGTATAAGGATAAATATAAAGAAAAAGTGATTAAAAGCTTGGTTTCAAGATTAAAACAACAAAGAGTGAAAATTCTTCCTGCTTTTTGGCCCCCCATAACTTCAAAAGATAGGTTATGGTATGATTTGAAAAATAATTCTCTTTTTGGGTTTAGAAATAAACCTTATTTTTATCATAATGGAGGATTATGGCCTTTGATTCAGGGTTTTTTTATCTCAGCTTTGATGCATAATAAAAAGAAATCTCAAGCAAAAAAATATCTTAAAAAATTTTCAGAAGTTTTAGAAAAAGATAATTATACCTTCCATGAATTTTATGACAGTAAAAAATACAGGCCAGGAGGAATAGAAAGATTAGGATTTAGTGCTGCAGGATATATTATTGCTTATTTATCTGTTGCTAATAAAAAAGAAGTTTTTAAAAATGATTAAATTCATTGCTACAGATTTAGATAGAACATTAATTCCTAATGGAAAACAGAAGTATGATGGTTCTATGGATCTTTTTGAAAAAATAATTAAAAGAAAAGATTTGAAACTTGCCTATATTACTGGAAGAGATATTGAGCTGATAAAGGGAGCAATTAAAAAATATAATATTCCTGTTCCAGATTATGCTATTGCAAGCGTGGGAACAAGAATTTTCTCTTTTAAGAGTTTTAAAAAAATAAAAGAGTATAAAGGATGGTTTAAATTTATTAAAAAAAATACTCTAAGATGGAATATTAATAAATTTAAAAAATCTTTAAAAAACATAAAAGGATTAAGATTGCAAGAGAGTTCAAAACAAGATATGTATAAACTTAGTTATTATGTTGATTTAGATAAAAAAAATGAAGTTTTAAATTCTGTTAAAAAAATAATCAGAGAGCTTTGTTCTGATGCAGAAGTAGTTTATAGTGAAGATTATCCTGAAAAAAGAGGGCTTTTAGATATACTCCCTAAAATAGCTACAAAAAAAGGAGCATTAGATTATTTAATTGAAAAGTTAAAATTAGATAAATCAGAAGTTTTGTTTTGCGGTGATAGCGGGAATGATTATTTGATGTTGGTTTCAGGGTATAATGCTGTTCTTGTTAAAAATTCTCCAGAAAATATAAAGAAAAAAGTGAAAGCAGAAAGAAAAAAACAAGGAACTTTAAAAAATCTTTATGTTGCAAAAAACCAAAAGAAAATAGGATTAAATGGAAATTATGTTTCAGGAATTATTCAAGGACTAAGATATTTTGGAATTAATTAGAGTTTGTTATTTTTAGTGTCTTTTTTCTGGTAATTGAGGTCAATTAGCAGTAGAATTTACGTGTTTTCAGAGTTCGAGTGATGGTATTTTGAGCTGAAGAAGAAATTGATTTTTAATTAAAAACTTATTAGAGATTAATCATTCTCAGACATATTTATTCATGTTTTTTCCACATATCTTTTTCAGAAATATCCATTTTTTTCATTAAAAGCATGATTATTGAATCAAGATAAATTAATGCAGATTGTTCAAACAAGCTCCTTAATGGTTGTTTTGATTTTTTTGCATTTAAAATAATTTGTAAATCAGATTCTTTTGCTATTGAAGAAGAAGGATTTGAAGTAATACAAATTATTTTTCTTTTTGTTTTTTTAATTATTTTTAATATATCTTTTGTTTCACCTGAGCCAGAAATAACAATTGTCAAATCTTTTCTTAATTTTCCTGTTTTAAAACCAAGATGGTTTAGTCTCATTGAAAATGCTTTTGCAACATGCCAGCTTCTTCCATGACCAATAACATTTATTTTTTTTGAATTAGATATTTCTTTAATTAATTTCTGTGTTTTTTCATCACTAACATCTATTGCTTTTTCTATTTCTTTCAGAATTAATTTAATCTGTTTCATTTTACTTTTTTATTATTTCTTTAATTTCTTTTGCTTGTTTTTCTGGATTTTTTGATTTAGTTATAGCCCCCCCAATAATAACTATTTCTGGAGAGTATTCAAGAACTTTTTTTATGTTTTTTTTATTAATTCCTCCAGCAACTGCAATTTTTCTTTTTTTAATAATCTTTGAAATTTTTTTTAATTTTTCAAAAGGATTTTTTCCTTTATTCTGTTCATCTATTCCTGTATGAACACAAATATAATCAGGGTTCATTTTGGAGATTTCTTTTACTTTTTTTTGGAAATTTAAGTTTACACCTATTAAATCCACTAAAATTTTTTTATTATATTTTTTAGATGCTTTTATTGCTTCTTTTATTGTATAATTGCTTGCATTTCCACAAACACTTACAATGTCTGCTCCTGACTTAAAAGCTAATTCAGCTTCTAAAAAACCAGTGTCCATTGTTTTCAAATCAGCAAAAATAGTTTTTTTGAATTTCTTAAATTCTTTTATGGTTTTGAGACCTTCTTGTTTAATTAAAGGAGTTCCTAGTTCAATAACATCAATATATTTTTTTGTTTTTTTGCATAAACTTAATGCTTTTTTCTTATTTGTATCAAGCGCAATTTGAAATTTCATTTTTCTAAATTTTTTATTTTATTCAATCTTCTTTTATGTCTTGGTGCTTTGCTGAATTTTGTTTTAATCCATTCTTTTGTTATTTCTTTTGACAGATTAAAGTTAATCAATCTTGCAGGAAGACACAAAATATTCGTGTTTGTATGAGACTTGGCGTATTTTGCAGATTTTTTATTCCAACAAACAGAAGCCCTTATGTTTTTTATTTTGTTTGAAGCAATATTCATCCCGTGCCCTGCACCACAAATTAATATCCCTTTTGAGTTTTTGTTTTTAGAAATTTTTTCACAAGCTTTTTTTGCATAATCAGGATAATCATCATTTTTCATGTAACTTTTTGGTCCAAGGTCAATTATTTCTATCTTTTGTTTTTCTAAATATTTTTTTAATTCTTCTTTTAATTTAAATCCTGCATGGTCACTTGAAATATAGATTCTCATTTTATTTTTTCAAAAAGTTTAGAAACATCAATTTTAGATTCTTTATTGGGAATTGTATTTGTTGTTATTATTTCAGAATTTTTCTTCAATCTTTTTAATATTTCCTTATCTGCAAAAATTCCGTGAATTGCAACACAATATATTTTTTTTGGTTTAAATTTTTTTAGCTGTTTTATTGTTTCCAGCATTGTGTTGCCTGTGCTTATTATATCATCAACAATAACAACCTCCTTGTTTTTTACTGAAATTTTTTTTGGCAGGAATATTTTAACTTTTTTTGAGCCATATCTCTTTTTCTTTAAAATCAAAGAGCCAAAATTGGTTTTCTGAGAAATTTCTTTTGCCCATTGATAACTTTCTTTGTCAGGCCCAATAAACATCACGCCTGTGGATTTTTTACTCTTAAATTTTTTTTCAAAATACTCTGCAATCAAATCTATAGAAGTTATTTTTTCTCCGTTTTTCATTACATCTTTTATTTTTTTGATTCTATGTAAATGGGGGTCAATAATATAAATTTTTGAAAATACCTTAACTAGTTCAGAGAGAACTTTTATACTAATGCATTCTCCTTTTTCAAATCTTTTGTCTTTTCTAAAATAAGGAAAATATAAAGAGAATAAAATAACTTTTTTAGCACCTAAATCTTTTGCAGTATATACAGCAAAAAGAGTTTCAATTATTTTTTCATTTAAATTTCCATAAAAAGATTGAACAAGAATCACTTCTTTATTTTTTAAATCATCTTTGAATTTTATATTTAATTCATTATCCGGGAATTTTTCAACTAATAATTCTGATTTTTTTATTTTGAATTTTTTTGATATTTTTCCAATAACGTGCTTTGCTCCTGAACAGCCAATTAAAATTTTTTCCCTCTTTTCCATCTAAACTTTATAGAAGGACATATTTTATAAATCTTCTGAGAATTTTACTTTGTCTTAAATTCAACAATATCTAAATCTTTGACTTTGTGACCTAAACCGACGGTTTGGTTTGGAAACTTGCTACTTGGTCCTGTGATTATTGCATATTTTGTTTTTGATGAAAATCCGTGAAGAATTTTTTCAGCAACATCTTTAATTGTTGAATTTGGTTCAAGAATTATCGGCTTTTGTATCTTTTGTATTTTGGTGTTTGGGGTTTTTCCAGACTCTTTTGTATAAACTCTGATTTTATCAAAACTTTGAAAAATTTTCTCTTTTAGTTTTTCAATATCTTCTGGTTTTGGGTTTTTTGTAGATATTAGCATGAAATTATATTTTTTGCTTTGCAATGTTGCAGAAATTTTTCTTAATTCTTCTTTATTCTGATTTGTTATATTAAAGACAATTATCTTTTTTGCTTTAATCTTCTTGATTTCTTGTTCTATTTCTTTTATTTGTGAAAGTTCTGTTATTAAAATTGATAATGTATCTGTGGAATTTGTTAAACCTTTATCATAGTATTCTGATTCAAAAGCAGGGTTCTCTATAAGCTGAACTTGCACTCCCTTAAAAAACATCATTCCGACTACTGGTTTTTTAGTTGTGAAATCATAGTTTGCAATTTCTGTTTCAGTATTTGTTAATAAATTAATTAAAGATGATTTTCCTGTGTTTGTTCTGCCAATAATAACAGTCTGCATGTCTTCTTTTTTTATACCTGGTTTTTTTCCTTTTCTTGATTTTTTATTTTTTGAGATTTGTCCTTTTAATTTTTTATAACGGGTTTTTAATTGCTTTAAGAGATTTTCACTTCCTTTGTGTTTTGGAGCAAGAGAAATCATTTTTTCGAGTGCTTTTAATTTATCTTCGAGTTTGTAAGCTGATAAGTATTCTTTTTCTGCTGCAAGATATTCTGGATGAGCGTTTATTGGCATGTGTTTTTTAAACTATGAGATGTTATAAAATTTATGACATTAAAATTATCAAAAGAATTTTTTTTCCGTGACGCACAGGAAGTTGCACAAGATTTGCTTGGAAAAATTTTAATAAGAAAAATAAATGGAAAAGAGTTTAGGGCTAGAATTGTTGAAACAGAAGCTTATTTTGGAGAAGAAGATCCTGGAAGCAGAGCAAGTAAAGGAAAAAACAAAATAAGTGAGATGATGTGGGAAGAGCCAGGAAGAATCTTAGTTTATAATGTTCATATGCATAAAATGTTTAATATTGTAACAGGCATTGAAGGAAAGCCAGAAGCTGTTTTAATCCGGGCATTAGAGCCATTGAATTTTTCTTTAAGATGTCAGGGGCCAGGTTTGTTAACGAAAAATTTAGATATTAGCAAGGAGATTCATGGAAAAAATATTTTTAATTTAAATGAGCTATGGATAGAAGATTCAAATAGTGAAGAGAAGGAAAATTTTGAAATTATTGAAAGTTTTAGAATTGGTTTAAGGGAAGACTTGGAAAAACCAATGAGGTTTTATATAAAAGATAATAAATTTGTTAGCAGGAAATGAACAAACAAGAAATCATTGAGAAGGTTATGCAAAAGAAAGAATTTTCACAGCTTCCAAAAAAAGATGTTGAATTGGCATTAAGTTATTTTGAAAAAAGACAAGTTAGTGAGGAGGAAAAAATTAGACTTACGAGGGAATTGCTACATAAAGTTTTTGGAATTTTCACAAGTAGAAAATTACTTTCTCTTAAAAATAAATCTCCAGAATGGATTCTGAGGAAACATCTTTCAACAAGAGAAAGAATGAATTATTATTCAGAAATTTATAAAAAAATTTTTAAAAATATCAAAGAAAGAGAAATTAGTGTCATTGATTTAGGTGCAGGAGTTAATGGTTTTAGTTATAAATACCTTGAAGAGGTTTTGCAAGAAAGGGAAGAGATGCACTCGCAGGCTCGTGATATTGATAAATTTGATAACAAAAAAACGCAAGGTTCTTCTGATATTATTAATTCCGAAAAACCCCGAGCGACTTTGGAGAGAAGTAAATCATATCAAAAATCATATCAAAAATCTCAAAATAAAGTAAAATTACATTATATTGCAGTTGAAGCTGTTGGACAATTAGTTAATTTAATGAATTATTTTTTTGAAAATGAAAAGATAAAAGGAAAAGCATTTCATTTAAGCTTATTTGATTTGAAAGAAATAAAAAATTTGATTAAAAAACAAAAAAAGCCGAGAATTGTTTTTTTGTTTAAAGTGATTGATTCTGTGGAAATGTTAAAGAGAAATTATTCGAAAAAGTTGATTTTGGAAATAGGAAATTTATCAGATAGAATTGTTTTGAGTTTTGCTACAAAAAGTATAATTAAAAAAAAGAAGTTTAAAGTCAATAGAAATTGGATTTTAAATTTTATAAAAGACAATTTTAAAATAACTAATGACTTTCTAAAAGAAGGTGAGAGATATTTAATTTTTAGTAAATAGTTTTATAAGGAAGCTTTTGTTTAATGTTTAATGGAACAAAAATCAGAACAGCAAAAACCAACTAAGAAAAAGAAAATTCCCTGGGTTTTAATTATTATTGGTTTATTGATTGTCGGATCTGTAGTTTATTTTTTATTAAAATAAGCTCTTAAAAAAAGAAATTGAAAAATTCTATTATTAAGAAACTCCGAACAAACACAGAGAGTTTCTGATTTGCAAAATCATTATATTTATAAGTTTATAAATTATTTTTTTGAATAGGAAATAAAATGAAATTTTATAGAAAAATCTTGGACAATGGTATTACTGTTTTATTTGAAAAAAGAGATATTCCTGTTGTAAGTGTAGGACTCGCAGTGAGAAGTGGAGGGATTAATGAATCTGTTGATGAAAAAGGAATTTCACATTTTATTGAGCATATGATTTACAAAGGAACTGAAACAAGAAACTCAAAAAAAATTGCTGAAGAAATTGAAAAAAAAGGCGGAGAGTTAAATGGTTTTACAGACGAGGAAATCACTGCTTTTTGGTGTAAAATGCCGAGCAAGTTTTTAGATACTGCTCTGACTGTTTTAGGAGATATTGTAAAAAACCCCTTATTTGATAAGAATGAAATGGAAAAAGAGAGGCAAGTTATTTTTGAGGAAATAAGAATGAGGAAAGATAATCCAATAGTGTATGTTTCTGATAAAATTCAGAGTTGTTTATATGGAGAGCCTTTGAAAAGCCCTTTAATAGGAACTTATGAAACAATGAATTCAATTAATAGAAAGAAATTAATTGAGAGATTTAATGAGGTTTATCAGCCAGAAAACATGATTATGGTTATTGTTGGAGATGCTGATTTTGAGAAAATTGTTAGTTTTGCTGAAAAGAATTTTGAAAAAAAGAAAGGGAAGATTCCAAAATTTGAAGTGAAATTAAGAAATGAGTCTAAAATAGAGCAGAGAGAAGGAATTGATCAAGCTAATTTAATTTTTGCATATCATGTTCCTTTAGCTAAAAACAAAGATTCTTATGCTGCCAGAATTTTAAATGCTTTAATGGCTGGGGGCATGTCTTCTAAATTGTTTCAAGAGATAAGAGAAAAAAGAAACTTAGCTTATGCTGTTAAAGGGGAGGCAAATATTAACAAAGATTTTTCTTATAATCTTGTTTATGTTGGAACAGTTAAGGAAAATTTTGAAAAAGTTAAATCTCTTATTTTAGAAGAGTTTGATAAGGTTTCAAAATCTTTGTCTGAACAAGAGTTTGAAGAAACAAAAAAGCAGATTATAGGAAATTATCAGATTTCAAAAGAAGATTCTCAAAGCCAAATGGCTAATTTGCTTTTTTATGAAGTTTGTGGTAATGCAGAAGAATTTTACAAATTTGAAAAGAATATTAAAGAAGTTAAGTTAGAAGATGTGAAAAAGCTTGCAAAAAAAGCAAAAGGAAAATATAGTTTTTTTGCTTTAATTCCAAAATAAAAGTGAAAGTTTTAAATATTTACTTTTTTTAGATACTTTATGAAAAAGAGGATAGTGTTTATTTTGTTATTTTTTATTTTATGTTTTTATTTAGTGTGGTTTTTTGTAGTCGGGCAGATGCATTCAGCAAGTGATTTTTATCTTTCAATTGACGGAAATGATATGACTCTTCAGGATGCTATAGACAATGATCTTTTTGTGGAAGAACATACTTATACTGAGCCTTCTTTTGTTCCTAATCCTGGACATACTGTAGATGAAATTTGGATTTCTATAGATGATGGAGAGATGACGTTGCAAGATGCTTTGGAGACTGGGTATCCTTTAAAACTAGATTCTTCTTTTTCAGGATATTCTTCAACAGATTCTGCACCAGATGTTTATCATTTAGCAAGCGAGATTGAACTAGACTCAGAAGAAAGTTTTCAGGATTTAATCAACTCTGGAGAATTGAGTTGTGTTTCAAATCTAGGAGATGATTGTGGAGAATGTGGAGGAGAAATTTTATGCGATGGTTCTTGTAGTGTATCTACTCCTAGTAATTATGGAGATTCATGTTATCCGCCTGGTGTTGTCAAGGATTGTTACGACCCTGGCACAATCAATTGTGACGGAAATTGCGAGGGTTATTCATGCAAAGGCACAAACCTTGAGCACTATAAATATTGTGATGGAGGTTCTCTTCTTAAATCTTCAAAACAAGGAAGCCTTAGTGGTTGTAAGGATTGGTGTATTGGAAATGGAAATAGTGGAAATTGTTGTATGTATGATTCTAATAAAGTCTATTATGGTAATTGTCAGTTAACTAGCGGAGATCCAGAAGATACAGGAGTGTATGGTCTTTATGCTGGTAGGGTATGTAAATGTTAAATTAAAAATTTAAAAACCTTTTATCTTATTCTTGTTTATGACATTTGTAGTTAAGGTTCCTGGTATTAATGGTTTGGGGAAAACAAAAGGCTGCGAGAAAGCTGGAAACGCAATAATCAAAACTCTTAAAGAAATTTACAGCAGTGAGAAAGGAATTCCCATAGATGCAGAGCTTTTGGATTTAGAAGAAATACATTTAGATAATAAAAACATTGAGCAAGCTAATCAGTTGACCTATAAAAATTCTTTGAAAACTTTTGAAGAGAAAAATAAAGTGGTTTTTCTTGGAGGAGACCATTCTATAAGTTATTCTTTGGTCAAGGGTTTTTTAGATTATTGTAATTCAGAAAACAAAGAACCTTGTTTAATTGTTTTTGATGCTCATGCAGATTGTATGCCTGTCACTAAAGGAGCAGAAAATTCTCCTACACATGAAGAATGGTTGAGGGGTTTAATTAACAGCGGTTTTCCTCCTGAAAATATTTTACTTGTCGGAGTTAGAAATATGTGGAAAGATGAAAATTTATTTTTAAAAGAAAAAGGAATTAAAAAAGTTGATATTAATCTTTTTTTAGAAGATATTGACAATGCTTGTGATACAATTATGGAGTTTATAGGAAATAGAGAACTTTATATTTCAATTGATATTGATGCAATTGATCCTGCATTTGCTCCTGCAACAGGCTATAAGGAACCAGGAGGTTTTACAAGCAGACAATTTTTGTATTTGATTCAGAGATTTAAGAAAAATAAAAAATTAAAAGCAGTGGATATTGTCGAGGTAAATCCTGAAAAAGACAAAAAATATGATAACATTACAATAAAACTTGGAGCAAGAATTTTAAGTGAGTTATTGTGAGTACAACATTTTTGCAAGGAGATATCTTGGCTCACTCGCTAACACTTGCTTGCATGTCCATATAAAAAACTAATACAAAATTCGATAGATTTTACTGATTAAAGATTATAATCAATTGTGAGCCTGTTAAAGTAGATAATATTGGTTTACAGGAGTATGCATATGGGCAATTATTTAAATAATTTAATCTTCTTTTTATTATGAGGAAGCAAATAGTGCTATTAATTATCTTTATCATATTTATAGGAATTATTTTTTTGAATTATAATTCAGGGGAAATTACTGAAGCAGATGACAACATACTTGTGGAGAACAACACAATAGATTTTAGCTCTTTGACATTAAAACAAAAAATTGCTCAAATGATTATTGTAAGAGGAGACAAATATCAAAAAGAATTTACTGACATGAATATTGGTGGAATTTTTTTAGATAGACAAAATTCAAATAAAAAATATAAAGAATTAATTAATAAGTATGAAGGCAGTTCAAAAATAAAACTTTTTGTTGCTACAGATTTAGAGGGCTATTGGAATCCTTTTAAAGAAGAAAATTTCAGTTCTTTTTTAGATATAAAAACAGATAAAGAAGCTTTTGAACAAGGATTAAAACAAGGAGAGTTTTTAAATGAACTTGGTTTTAATTTGAATTTTGCACCTGTTGCAGAGTTTGAAGATAGAGTTTATGGGGGAAGAGTATTTTCAGGAACAAAAGAGGAAATAAAAAATAAACTTGAGGGGTATATTGCTGGGCTTCAAAAAAATGTTTTGGGGACATGCAAACATTATCCTGGAAAAGGAATGATAAACAACACCCACTATAAGGCAAATAAACAAAAAATATCTGAAGAAGAGTTAGAGTTGTTTGAATCTTGTTTTAAAAATAATATCTCTGCAGTTATGGTTGGGCATCAGGTTGTTTATGGAGAGTTAAATTCTATTGGAAAACCTTCAAGTGTTTCTAAAGAAATTATTTCAAGTATTCCAGAGAATGTTTTAGTTGTAAGTGATGAAGTAAATATGTTTGGTTTAAGAGTATTTTATTTATTTAACAAAAAGAAAAAATACAGGGATTTAATTAATGCAGGAGAAAATATTATTCTGGATTTTAGACTGACTCCAAAATCAGCTGATAGGTTAATAGAATCTCTTGAAAAAGAAGTTAATAAAGGAAAGCTCAACAAATCTAAAATAAATCAAAGCGTGAAAAAAATTTTAACTTTAAAGGGATATGAAATAAAATGAGAACTTTTATTTCAATAGACATTCCTGAATCTGTTAAAGAACAAATTGTGAGGATACAGGAACAGCTTCCAGAGTTCAAGGGGAAGTTTACAGAAACAGAGAATTTGCATTTAACTTTGAAGTTTTTAGGAGAGATTAGTCAAGAAAAGATTGAAGATATTAAGAAAAAGTTAAGGGAAATTAATTTTTCCAGATTTGAAGCAAAAATAGATGCTATTGGTGTATTCTCTCAGAAATTTGTGAAAATTGTTTGGTTGCATTTAACAAATTGCGAAGAATTACAAAAGAAAATTGATGAAAACTTATTTGAATTGGGTTTTGAAAAAGAAAAAAGATTTATGTCTCATTTAACTATTGCAAGAGTTAAAAGTTTGAAAAACAAGAAAGAGTTTTTGGAGAGCTTGAAGGAAATTAGAATCTCAAAGATAAATTTTATTGTTAATAATTTTAAATTGAAAGAATCTGTTTTAAAAGAGAAGGGTCCTCAATATAATATAATCCAGGAATATTTTCTAGATTAATCAATATTCATCTTCTATAATTCTTTTTATTGGCTTTGCTTTTTTTCCTAATGTTTTATTTAATTCTTTCTCAGAGGCATTTATAATATTTTTAAGTGATTTAAATTCTTCAAGAAGTTTTTTTGCATTTTTTGGGCCAATTCCAGGAAAACCTTCGAGAATAAACTGCATTCTTTCTTGCTTATTTAAGCTTTTTTTGTTTGCTTTTAATGAAAGTTCTTTTTCTTCTTTTTTTGATAATATGTGAATGAATTTTGCAGTATCTTTGTAATTTTTTGAAAAAAGTACAGGGATTTTATGTTTTAAAAGGATAGAAAGTAAAAAGCCGCGGATGGAGTTAGGGTGTAGTCCTCCAAGTTCTTTAAATTTTTTTTCAGAATAAAGTTCCTGCTCTTCAATTCCTTCTATGATTAAAAGTTTATTTTGATATTGTTTTATTTCTTCTAGTTGGTTCAAAAGTCTTTTATTTATCATAGAAGATAAAAAATCTGAAACTGTTTTTCTTTCTATTGCTACGTCATTAACAATGTAATCTGCTACCTTTAGTTCTTTAAATTCAATATTTATTCCAAGGGCAATCAACTCTGCAGGAAGCAAGGAATTTTTCTCTCTGTAGTCAGCAATTATTTTTTTTGGTTGTTCTATTTGTTTGGGTTTTTCATTTTTTGAGAAAATATTAAATATTTGTTTCATTTTCTTGAAAATCATTAAGATTTTTCTGTTTTAATTCATCTTTTACATTTTTTATCATTTTGTACATTTTCTTTTCTCTTGAAAAAGAAGCCCAGTAAAAAGATTCATCCCTTGTTTTTTTTGTTATTAAAATTGTTAATTCCCCCGGCAAAAGTCTTGCAGTTCTTCCAGAATTATGCACCAGAATATTATCTGCAATGAAAGTATTATTATCTTTAACTTCTAAATTAAATACTT
>CAYPRJ010000003.1:0-60172 GCA_964413095.1 Candidatus Woesearchaeota archaeon | reverse complement strand
AGTTGTGTATATGGGTGGTTAAAAGCTTCTGAATATAATGAGAAATTAAATTTCATTTTTTAATAGTCTGTCCAAAATTTCTGAAGTGGTTAAAACTTCTGTTAAATTTTGCCTTTTCAAATGTGAATCATTAGACCAAATTATTGCTTTTAAAGATAGAGCTAAAGCAAGATAAGGAGAATCTTCTTTATCCTCAAGCACAGCGATAACTTTTTTTAGGAATTTTTTATATTCTCTAAACTGTTTGAAAGTTATTTTACTAAAAATCTCTTTTTTTCTAATCTCGAATTCTTGTTTAGAAAGTCCGGATTTTTTAAGACATTCTTTCATATATTTTTTAAATTCTTGTTGTATAAATTCCGGGGCAAAAAATTCGGCATTGATAGAGGAAAATAAATATGAGTTTACAGATGCAGGGTTTATAAGAGAAAATAAAATGTTGTTATCTAGGATAATTTTCATTTTAGCTAAAAATTTCTCTTTTGTCTTTTTCAGACAGATTTGAGATTAGGTCGTTGAAAGAATTTTTTTTAGCTTTTCTTCCGAGTTTTACAGACCAGTTATTAAGCTTCTGTTCTTCATCAGACTTAATCCTTTTTTGAAGCATGGAAATCTCAAGATTTTTGATGAACTGCTTTGTTACTTCAGATAGAACCAATTCGAATTCTTCTTTAAATTCTTCAGGAACATTAACTTTCAGATTTATCTCTGCCATATCGTTTTTAGCTTTCTTTTGTATTTAAAACTTTTGTAATAACAAACATAAACACCAGAGAATATAAAGCATATTTGATTGCAGTTGTATATATAAGCAGGTAAGGGATCAGTGTTAATTAGTTTAACAGTTCAATTAATTCTTTTATATTATAGACTTTAATTTCATCTTGTTTCTTTAATTCACTATCCTGGGACAATATAGGGCATTTATATTTTAAAGCTGCTGCAAAATAAGGAACATCTTTATTGTCAGGACAGGTTTCCTTTGCATTATCAATAAACGGCTTTAATTCTTCAGAAGGGATTATTTCTATCCTACTGCTTAATATTGTGAAAAATTTCTGAAATTCTTCATCAGACCTATGAGTTTTTTCAATTATATCTTTCTTGTATTTTTTAAATTCAGCAATTACAAATTCAGGCGTTATAAAATCAATTTTATCAGACAATATTAATTCTGCTGCTTTTGAATTTTTTATTAGTGCAGAAAATAAAATATTTGCATCCAGAATCAATAACATTTAACTTCCCTCGTATTTTTTGGATACTTCTTTATTGACTTTTTCTCCAAGTTTCAACACATCTTTTTCATCAAATTCACTTTCTGAAGAAAAGTTTTTCATGAATTCAATTTCTTTAGCTTTCTGTAAAATTGCCATTCTTGCTATTCTTCCCCAGTCCATGCTATCTCTTTCAATTATTTCCTTCAGCTCATCAGGTATTCTGATCTTTATCTCTGCCATATCGTTTTTAGCTTTCTTTTGTATTTAAAACTTTTGTAATAACAAACATAAACACTAAAGAATACAAAGCATATTTGATTGCAGTTGTGTATATAAGCTGATAAAGAGTTATAATGAGAGAACAAATTCAAATATAAATTTAAAAGCAAAAAACAAACCAAGAACAATTCTTTGTGATATGGGAAGGAGAATGGTGCTAAAATGAGAAAAATCAAGGACTATAACCTTAGGACAAAAATTATATAAAGTATTTTTAATTTGAACAAATATGGAAACAAAAGTTAAACTGCCTAATGAATTAAAAGATATAATATCAGAACTAGGATTTGAAGGGAATGAATTTATAGAGGAAGCTGTAAGAGAGAAAATTTTGGAATTAAAAAGAAAAAGGTTTTTTGAGATTAGTGATAAAGTAGCTTCTGGATTGAAAGATAATAAAATAAGTCAAAAAGAAATAATTGATGATTTTGAAAAGAGAGGATGAAAATAAGTATTGCAGTTGATGCAACTCCCATAATCTCTGCATTAATTGGCGGCGTCAGCAGAGACATTTTATTTGATCATAGGTTTAATTTTATTTCCACAGAATTTACTATCAATGAAGTGAAAAAATACATTCCAATTATCTCTAAAAAATCAGAGGTAAGTAAAAAAGAGAAGCATTATACTTATTACCTCTTAAGATTTATTCTAAATCAGACTATAAAGATAAAATAAAAAGTTCTGATAATATTATCGGGGAGATAGACAAAAAGGATGTGGATATTTTAGCATTAAGTTTAAAGATGAATTGTCCTATTTGGAGTGAAGATAAAGATTTCAGAAATAGTAAAAAAATTAATCTAACAAGGACAAAAGATTTGGTTTAGGTTTCAAATAATTCAAGAACAACAAACTCAAATTAATGAATTAAAAGCTGAAATAGATAAATTAAAAGAAACTCTCTGTGATATGGGAAGGGGTGAGTGGTGTTAGGATGGAAACAAACAACGTTTAGATATTATTTAAAAAGATAAGAGGTGAAATGGCTAAGTGCAAATCTTGTAAAGAGAAAGTAAGGAATGTCTGTAAAAAATGCGGATGTTGTAAAGAATGCTGTAAGTGCAAATAATTATTCTCTCATCTCTATTTTTATGTTGAAAATGAAGCATCTAGTATGGTAGATTTCAAAATCATCAGCTACAAAGTAGGAGGATGAAAGAAAATCTGAAGTTGGGATAATAAAACACGCCTGCAAATCTTGGCATGAATTTCATAATTAAGACTTAAAATAATAAAAACCCAAAAATTTAAAAATAAACCAAACTTATGAATATACATAAGTTTAGTTAAATAAATATCAATTGCTAATTAGCTTAAATTGTTGCCTATACAATTAAAATTAAAGAGAAAAGAGCATAAAAACATAGCGTATGCTCAGGATATAATAACTCAAACTCTTTATGATTTTTTTCCAAAAGCAGTAATTCATGGGGGAACTGCAATCTGGAGATGTTATCAGGGAAACAGATTTTCAGAAGATGTGGATGTTTATATAAAAAAAGATAAAAGCAAAATAAACAATTTTTTTGATGCACTGGAAAAAAAGGGTTTTCAAATCAAGAAAAAAAGGATTAAAGAAAATTCACTTTATTCAACTTTAAAGTTTGATAATGCTGTTGTCAGATTTGAAGCATTATTTAAAATAATTAATTCTCCCAGTTTAAAGGAGTATGAAACTTCAGAAGCCAATCTGATTAATGTTTTTACATTGACACCTGAAAAACTGCTTGATGAAAAAATAGAGACATATAATAAAAGAAAAAAGATAAGAGACTTATATGACATATTCTTTTTATTAAGATTCGCAACAAGCAATAGAAAACTTAAAGAAAAATTGAACAAGTTCATTAAAAATTTTAAGGAACCAGAAGACGAGCAAAATCTGAAAGTGATAATAATCATAGGCGTGACTCCAACAATAAAAAATATGATAGAATATATTGAAAGATGGGCAAGATAAAATATATTAATGATATCAGAAGTTTTTTTAAGAAGAATATTGTCGTGGATATAAATTCCTTGAAAAAATTTATTCAGAGCAGAAAAGGAAATGAGGAATATATTCATCAATTAGTCAGGGATATGCTAAAAAAAGGAGAAATTAAAAGAATAACAAAAGGTTATTACACAATTTACGATGACCCTGTTTTATCTGTTTTTTGTTTCAAGCCCTCTTACCTTGGATTGCAATCAGCATTAGGAATTCATAATCTGTGGGAGCAGGAGACAATTCCAATAATCTTAACAGTCAAAAAAATACGACAAGGAATAAGAAAAGTGAATGAGAATAATATAATGATTCATAGGATTTTACCCAAGTATTTTTTTGGTTTTGAATATGTGAAAGATGGTGATTTTTATATTCCTGTTTCAGATTTGGAGAAAACATTCATAGATTTGATTTATTTTAAACAAAAAATTGATAAGGATTTACTCAAAAATTTTCAAAAAAAATTAAATAGAACAAAACTAAATAATTATTTAAACAGATATCCAAAAAATACACGTTTTAAGATTAAGAACCTGCTGGGTTAAAATCTGAAGCTGAGGTGTTGAATTATTCTCTCATCTCTATTTTTATGTTGACGTTTTTTGGAATATACATTCTCATTATGTGATGCAAAACCTTTTCATTTGAAGGCAAATCAATTAATCTTTTATGAATTCTCATTTCATAATTGTCAAATGTTGCTGTTCCGTCTCCACAAGGACTTTTCCTTGTAGTAACTTTTAATTTTTTTGTTGGCAAAGGCACTGGCCCTGAAATCACAATCCCTGATTTTTTAGCAATATCTTTAATAGAATCACAAATATTATTGAGCATTTCTATATCTGTGCTGTTAAGTTTTATTCTTACTTTTGCCATAAGAATATATTTCGGAAATAGTTTAAAAATGTTATTGCTCTTATCTAGTGTCTTAGATATTTATAAGGATCATTTTGATTGAAAAGAATTTGCCTCGCTTCGCTCGTGATTAGTTTAAATGATATCAAAAATTCTATGAGGATTTATCGTTATTGTGATTAATCTTGAGCCAGTAGGTACACTATTTTCCAGTTGCAAATTTTCATCAGAGATACTCTTATGCATTGTTAAGTTAATTATTCTTCAGAAAGATGTTTAAGTTAAAATTATTAAAATAAATGAAAACGAAGATATAAAAGAGTATGCTGAACTTTTAGAAGAAGTAAATTTAATATCAGCTTTCTTTTGGAAGAATTTTTCTTAAATATCTATCAAATAAATCCTGCCAGAAATAAATTTCGGAAGTATGGTTATGCCTTGAGATAATCCCATACTTATCTCCTGTAAATATTTCAACTGTGTCAATTTTGCCGTCAGGTTTTGTGTTTTCAGAATCAAATAAATCAATGCCATAATCACTAATCTTTACAACTGTTCCGTTTGGTTGTGTAATTCCCATAATATTAATATTATAACTCTCTAACACATACCCTGAACTATCTACTGCAAGCATATAATTATCTTCTATATCTGGATTAAGGTGAATTCTTGCATATCTAATCTTTTCATAGTGTCTGCCATTATTTCTTCCTTTAAAATCATAAACAAATGCATTTACTCTATCATTATTATAAAAATTAATTTTCAAATCATCTGCATTAATAGGAGAGACTGCCAATCCCAATCCGAACAAAACCGACGTCGCGAGTCCTCCGAGTTTCTTTTTCATATCATGTATTTTGTTATCTTTTTCCATTCTTTTCAGTTATAAAGAAAGTTTAAAAGCATTTTTATTGCATAAGTAATGTAACTATGAAAGTTTTTTATAGTCTTGTTTTTATTTGTAAAAAGAGTTAAAATACCAAACTTGTGATATCATAGAGCTTATACTTTGTCAGCCCTTTGATACTTGGTGTTTCTTAAAAACCTTTTTATACCTCTTGTTCTTTCTTTCATTTATAAACTTAAGAAGAGGTTTGTACATAAAAGAGGAAAATGCTTAATCAGTTCATACAATTTGGTCTTATTATTTTAGTAGTTTTAGGAGTATCTTTTATAATGCGTTTGTTGAAGCAACCGTTAATTATAGGTTATATACTTTCTGGAATTATTGTCGGACCTTTTTTTCTTGATTTAATTCAAAATAGTGAAACATTAGGTTTATTCTCTGAAATGGGAATTGCGTTTTTGTTATTTATAGTTGGTTTGCATTTATCTCCTAAGGTTTTCAAACACGTTGGAAAAGCTTCATTAATTACTGGGCTTGGCCAGATAATTTTTACATCTCTGGTTGGTTATCTCATCAGTGTTCTTCTTGGTTTTTCAATAATAACATCACTTTATATTGCAATAGCTTTGACATTTTCATCTACAATTATAATTATGAAACTTCTTTCTGATAAAGATGCACTGGAGAAACTTTACGGAAAAATTTCTATTGGTTTTCTTCTTGTTCAGGATTTAGTTGCAATTTTAATTCTTTTGATTGTTTCGTCTTTATCGTCTGAGGGAGGAGGTGTTGGAATAAATCTTCTTTTTACAATTTTGAAAGGAGCAGTTATAATTGGAGTTTTGATTCCATTTAGTTATTACATTTTGCCAAAGTTTAGTAATTTCTTGGCTAAATCACAGGAATTTTTATTTTTGTTTTCAATTGCCTGGGGCTTTGGTTTATCTTTACTATTCTTTCATATAGGATTTTCTATTGAAATTGGAGCATTAATTGCAGGAATTATGCTTTCAATATCTCCTTATAGTTATGAGATAAGTTCTAAGCTGAAGCCATTAAGAGATTTCTTTATAATTTCATTTTTTATTATCTTAGGAAGCCAAATGATTTTTGGAGATATTTCTGGGTTGATTGTTCCTGCTGTGATTTTCTCTTTATTTATTTTAATTGGAAATCCTTTAATTGTGATGAGTTTAATGGGCCTTTTAGGGCATAGTAAGAAAACAGGATTTATGGCAGGTTTGACTGTTGCTCAGATTTCTGAGTTTTCTTTGATTTTAATTGCCCTTGGATTAAAAGTAGGTCATTTGACTCAGGAGGTTTTGTCTTTAGTGACAATTGTTGGTTTAATTACAATTGCAGGCTCTACTTACATGATTATCTACTCTGAACCAATTTACAGGAAACTCTCAAAATTTTTAAAAATTTTTGAAAGAAAAAAAATTAGGGAAAGAGAGATTCCAAAAAAAGATTATGATTACATTCTTTTAGGTTATAATAGGATTGGGTTTTCAATTATAAAGGCTTTTTCAAAGATAACAAAAAGATTCTTGGTTGTGGATTATAATCCGCAGACAGTAAAGGACCTGAGGAAAATGGGAATCAATGCTGTTTATGGAGATGTTGATGATTCTGATTTTTTGGAAGATTTGAGAATAAAAAAAGCATCAGTTATTGTTTCAACTATTCCTGAAATGGAAACTAATGAACTTATAATGGATGTTTTAAAGAGAAATAAGGCAAAACCAGTGGTAATTTTAACTGCAAGGCAAATACAGGACGCGGTTGAGCTTTATAAATCAGGAACTAACTATGTTATACTTCCTCACTTCTTAGGCGGAGAATATACTTCTAAACTGATTAGAAACGCCAAAGATGATAAAAGGTTGTATAAAAAAGAAAAAGAAAAAGAATTAAAAATCCTTAAGGAAAGAATAAAACGCGGACATGAACATCCTCGCATAGAAAAGGACAAGAAATAAGATTTTATATGAATTCTCTTGTATAGTTGATTCATTATTCAAGAACCAATGAAAAAGAGAGAATAGCATATAAAATTCTGAAGAAAATAATGGGAAAGATAAAGAACATTCTCAAAACTAAGAGGATGATTTATATTGAAAACCCAAATAAAATTTTATTGTGATTATGTCTCAAAGAATTTGGAAAATAGAAAAAGGATATAAAACTTTAGATAGGAAGTTTATTTCTAAGAATAAATTATTTTCAATTGGTATTTGGGAGAATTTTTTGGGGAATAAAAAAACCATACCTCATGTTAATATATTAAATGGACAATCTTATAATGAAAATCCTTATGTAAGGAATATAGAAAAAGCAGCATCAAAATATGCTGACTCAAGAGATGCATCTTGTTACAGATTAGTTTTTAAAAAATCTCTTGTTCATGAGCGAGGAGATTTATTAGAAGATGCTGATGTTTGTATAAGTGGAAAGGTTATGTTATATTTTGAGAAATAGATTGCATAGTTTAGATAAGAATTATGTTTGTTTGGTTTATTGAATTTTTAATTAAGTTGGCTTTCCTGTTTTTTCTTGTTTTTTGTCCTTATTAGTAGTAAGAAAAATTTAAATATAAGCGGATTTTTGATTACACATGAACAAGTTAGAAAATAAAGTTAATAATAAAAATGGATTTCTTAAAAATTTAAAAAAGAAAGCATTAGCTCCTCTTTTTGGTATTGGTTTAGGAATTGCTGTGGCAGGATGTCCTGTTTCACCAGAACCACCAGTTATGAATAATCCTCCTAAAATAACTTCAGAACCTGTAACTTCTGTAAATGAAAACCAGGATTATAATTATGATATGAATGCAGAAGATAAAGATGAAGACACTTTAGAATATTCTTTGTCTGAAGCACCTTCATGGCTTTCAATAAATTCAGAAACAGGAGTAATTTCTGGAACTGCTCCTTCAATGCAAAGAGATGGTGCTTATTCTGTTGCTGCACAGGTTTCAGATGGAGAAGATGTTGCAAATCAATACTTTGATATTCTTGTCAGAGATACAGCATTCCAAGAGGCTTTGAAGGAAACCATAGTAGATGGAGCTGATAGGTTAGTTGAAACACAAAATAATGACGGTGGTTGGGAATGGATGAACCCTGATACAGACCCTAATACATATCCAGAGTCATATGGAAGTTATAAAAATACAATAGGTGTAACTGCTCAAGGTTTATTAGATGCATATGTGTTAACAAGAGATAAAGATTATCTAAATGCTGCAAAAGATGCAGCTGGTTATATAGAAGATTTATCTGATCAAACATGGAGAATAAGAGGTCCAGATATTCCATTCTTAGTTGAGCTTGCTGAAGTAACAGGTGATTCTAATTATGCTGACTTAGCAAAATCAGAATATGAAGAAGCTTTAACAAATCAAGGAGGAGGAACAGCGAAAGGATTTGCAGAATCTGTTAGAGATGGAAGGCAAGGAAATCCATCATTAATTTCTTGGGATATTAATTTGTATGTGCAAGGTGCACTGGCTCTTGATAGATATTTTTCAGGACAAGGATTTGATGATAATGCAAAGGATATGACAGAAGTAATTTATGATTCTCTATATGTAAGTCCAGTTGATTTTGATTTAGGAGATGAAACACAAAGTGAATATTGGCTTTCAAATACAGGAGCTATCGGAGCATTTGCTTCAACAGGATTGCATAGTTCAGAAAGAAACTCCTTATTAGAAAATTTAATTGATAGTCAAAAAAATGATGGACACTTTGTTGGTGTAGGTGATGGAAGCGATGCACAAACAACAGCCTATGCTGTAATGTCTTTATTAAAATCCTATCAAATAGCACCTTCTACAGAAGGAGTTGATTATTTGAAAGATTCTCAATTAAGTAATGGTGGATGGAATTATCCAGATGAAAATACTGAGGTAACAAGTGAAGCTGCTCAGGCATTACATGATTATATTAGATAATTTTTCTTACATTTAATCACAACACATAATATTATCTAGCTAATAATATATAACATCATCTAACTACTAATACTAAGAATAATACATAACATCAATCTTCTTTTTATATCAAAATATCATCAAGGGGGTTGTATTTTTTCGGTTTTGTCGACGGAGAGAGTTGGTAAATTTCCCTGCATAACTGATTGTATTGTTTGTAGTTTTCTTGTTTTTTTTCTTTTAGTTGCTCTGGAGTTATGTCTTTAAATTCTTCTCTGTATTTTTCATTATTAGCAAATACCCATGAAGCATTTAGAAGATATCCTGTTTTTTCAGTATATTGCAACTGATTTTCAAGAGACCTTCTTTCTTCTTTTAATTTTTTCTTGTTTTCTTCTTTGTTTTCTAACGCCTTCCATTTTTTTATCCAGTCATTTACATTTATTCTTGTTTTGGGTTTAATGAACTCCACAAACTTATCCTGCATCCTCCAAAAATGATAGTTTTGTTTTGAAAACTGTTTTTGCAGATCTTTTAGAGTTTTCTTTTTTGTAAATGACAGAGATGTTATTTGAGGTTGTAATTGTTTTATCTTATTATCAAGAGACAATATCCTTTCATAAAACTTGTACATTTGTTTTAAAGCAAGCTTCTCATGCAGAGTTTTTTGCAATTCCGACTCTGGAACTTTGTTGCTGACTGCAGCCAAACCCGGAGGATTCTTGATTCTCTTAATCTGATAATCAATAGCTCTTTCATTAAACCATTCTTTATTCTTCTTATCCATGATATTAAAAAGACAAAGGAATATATAAATTTTAAGCTAATTTAAACAGAGAACAGTTTTTTAATTAGTCTGTAAACTACATTTTACAGGACAAGTATCTTTATAAATGAAAAATTTCTTTTGACAAAATGGACACAGACTATATCCAAGAATTTGAGAAGAAAGAGAAGCTAAGAAGAGAAGCAGAAAGAGAAGATTCAAGGAATTATGCTAAAAGAGTTGTTCAAAAATACAATGAGGAAAAAGAAGCGACAGAATCTTATGGCAACTATTTCTCTAAGAAAGAAGAACAACGAAGCAATGCAGCTAAGGAAAACTTAGAATCTCTTTTTAGAAAGAAAAGATTGAATGCTGAATAAATATTAACTTTATTTCTTTTTAAATTTCATCATTCCAAGCAACAAAAAGTATTTTCTCGAGGATAATTTTTTATAGCTTGCTTTTTTGATTAATTAATGGATGATATTATTTTTGAAGTTAAAGATAAAACAGGGAGAAAGATAAGGCTGACAAAGAAATAGTGGGAACATATAAATAGAAAACATCCTTATATGGCTAATTATCTTTATGAGATTAAAGAAACAATTGAAAAATCTGACGCGATAATAGGATCTGGTGAGAAAAATGTTTATTTTTATTATAAATATTATAAATTTCTTAAAAGCCCGTATAATTATATTTTAGTTATAGTAAAACATTTAAATGGCGAAGGTTTTATAATAACAATATATTTAGAAAAAAGCATAAAATAAAATGGAAGAAAATCAAGTATATGAAATTTATTATGATGGGGCAGGGGATTTTTTAGAAGTAATCTTTGGAAGTCCTCCAGAAAATGGAGGAACAGAACAGATAGAACCGGATGTGTTTGTAACTAAAAATACTGAAACAAATGAAGTTTATAGTGTAGGAATATTAGGATTTAAGAAAAAGGCTTATCTATTAAATAAAATCCTTCTAAAACTTAATAAAAAACTTCCCAAGGAAATTGATATTTCTAAATCTAGTTAAATATTTAAATGGCGAGGGTTTTGTAATTACATCATTTTACACTCAGCACATTAAGAAAAAATGATAAATAAAAAAATAGAAATAAATTACAGTCCTGAAACAGATCTTTTGGAGATTTTTATAGGAGACCCTGTACCTTCTTATTATAATGAAATAGATGATGACTTATTTGAAGGACGAAGCAAAGAGACAAATGAACTTATAGGATATAAAATATTTAATTTAAGCAAACGAAAACAAGAATGGACAAAAAGTGTGAAGATTTCTCTTCCTGCGAATGTTAATATAACTTCTTAAATGGCGAGGTAACTTTTCACCACTTCAAATAACAACAAAAGTATCTTCTCGAGGATAATAATATTTTTAAAGAAGTTTGTTTTGTTTTTTTTTATGAATTTAGAAAATAAAATTAGCAAAAAACCAAATTTCCTTGAGAGAATTAAAAAGGGATTAATGCCTTATGCTTTTGCTGTAGGTTTAGTTGCTGTAGCAAGTTGTCAACCTTCTCCTGGACCAATTTCTGTGGAAAATAGTATAAAACCTACAACTGTTCCAAGTGGAGATAATATTACATGGGAGATTAGAGTTACAAATTATGGAGGTAAGGTAACAATTGATGATGTTAATGCTCATGAAAAAGCTATTAGTGGCTGGGCAGAAGGATTATATGACTTTTCAGCTGATATACCAATAACAAATAAGCAAATTGATGCTTATAGCACAGAGACAATTTTTAATAAACCTGTGAAGGTATTAAATACTGGGTTAGATGATATTATATTTGAAAATACTGTAACAGTTGAATCAGATGGTGGAGAAGATTCAGACACAATCACGTATACTGTAACAAATGATTCTTATAGTTTTAGTTCTTTAAAGAGTTTGGATGAAGATAAAGAATATTCAACTTCTAAGGCAAGTGGAATTGTCCAGGGCCTGTTTAATTAAGATAAGTTCACCACCTCAAATAACAACAAAAAGTATTTTCTTGAGGATAAATTTTTATAGCTTATTCTTTTGATTGATTAATGAATGATATTATTTTTGAAGTTAAAGATATTATCAAACTTCACCAAAAAAGTAATGACCTAAATGTTTCTCAAGTAATATTTTCAGATAAGAAACTTATTTAAGAATAAAAGAATTACACTGTTTTATGGCTAAAAATTATTTTGAGGAACTGAGAATATTAATTGAAAAATATAAAGAAAAAGGTTTTGAATGGGGGAAGCCCATAGATTATCTTGAATTCAGAAATGGCTGTTCTAAAGAAGAGATGGAGAAAGAAATACTTAATTATGAATGTGTTGAATTTGTTGATAAACAAAAAGAGCAAGGAGAAACCAGATATAAGTTATATTTTGTCTACAGTTCAAAAACCGGCAGAGTTTATGTCTTGAAATTTACTGAGAAAATAAGAATAATCACAGTTTATTCAATTGGGAGACAAACACTAAAAAATTATAAGAGAAAGTTTAAAAAAGTATAATTTGTTATAATAACTATGGGAATAAAAATACATTATAATGAAGAAGATGATGTATTCACTGTTTATGATGATGAGCATAAACCAAATGAAACAGTTGAATTTTCTGAATTTTTGAATATAGATATTGACAAAGACAGGGGTATTGTTGGACTGGAAATATTTTATGCAAGTGAATTTTTTTCTGCTTTGAATAAAATTATTACAAAATCTTTATTAGAATCTGTTGAAAATGTTTTAATAGAATATAAGAATTACAGAAATAATTGGTTCATTGTTCTTGTTTTTGAAAAAGATGGGAAAAAGATAAGAGTTCAACTGCCTCCATTAAGAAAGTCTGAATATACCAGTCCGTTAATTGCAAGTTGTGAATAATTTTCTCGACGATAATTTTTTATAGCTTGTTCTTTTGATTAATTAATGATGATATTATTTTTGAAGTTAAAGATAAAACAAGGAGAAAAATAAAGCTGACAAAGAACATTTAAATGGCGAGGGTTTTGTAATTACATCATTTTACACTCAGCACATTAAGAAAAAATGATAAATAAAAAAATAGAAATAAATTACAGTCCTGAAACAGATCTTTTGGAGATTTTTATAGGAGACCCTGTACCTTCTTATTATAATGAAATAGATGATGACTTATTTGAAGGACGAAGCAAAGAGACAAATGAACTTACAGGATATAAAATATTTAATTTAAGCAAACGAAAACAAGAATGGCCAAGCTGGTTCAGATTTCAGGAAAAGAGTTTTGTAAGATATTCTTTAAAGGGTAATAATTCTTTTAATTTACAATCTGAAATAAACTTTTAATTATATAATTTATAATAAAATATTTTTAAATAAAATAATATCAATAGATAAATGAAAACTCCAAAAGTGGTGAAAGGTCAGAACATAATCAAGGTTTTGATAAAGAATGGTTATGAGATTAAAAGTAGAAGGGGCAGTCATGTTTCTTTATCTAATGGAGAAATTCACATAACAGTTGTGTTGCCCTTGACAACAATCGGCGTTTTCAATAAAATATCCCGTTTTACAGGAATACCTAAGGAAGAATTTTATTAATTATAGAAAAATTCTTTGAATTAATGGTCTTTCGCATTTTTCTTTTTTGATGAGTAATTCTCTTTCTTCTGGAAAAGTTTCAAAGTGATGTTTAACTCCTTCAATGAATTTACTTCTTACTTCGTCAATATTTTTTCCTTCTGCAAAAACATTTATGTTGGGACTTGAAGCTACAAAAAAGACATTTGAATCTTGTTTTTCTTTTTCTATTATAATATTAATACAAACTTTTTTATTCATGTTATTTATAATATAGTCAATTTTAAAAACATTTCTATTTTTTTCAAGAAGATTTGCTTCCATCAAGATAATTTGCTTCCATCAATATAAATTACAATCTTTCTATTTTTAGAAGATTTCATTATGGTAACATGGGGTTTTTGCAAAATTTTCACCACCTCAAATAACAACAAAAACCTATTTCTCGAGGATAATAATGTTTTTAAATAAAATTAAACTGAAAAGAGTATGTCAAGAAAAGATTTAATTAATTCTTCAAACACTTCAATTTGTTCTCATCTTTTATCATCCTCGCTCTTATTCCAACACTCATTATTACATTCTTATTATCACTCTAATCCTTGTTCTTATTCTTCATTTCACAAATCTTCACAAGCTTCACAAACTTTTTCATTAATTCATGGTTATACATATCATAGTTATACATATAACAAATTAGATGAGTATAACAGCTTAGTCTGTCTCGCAGATGATTTAGAAACAGAGCTGAAAGGAGGTTTAAAATAAACGAATATGAAAAATATGAATAAACAAAAAACAATTTTAAGTTTACTAGTAATGACAGGTTTGATGTTCATGATGATTGGTGGTGTTAGTGCTACTCATAGTTCAAGTGTTGAAGTGAGTCCAAGCGGATGGCTTACATTAGGTAGCGTAGATTTAGAGTTCACTGTGGAAAACACTGGAGGAGATTCTATTATGACAGTAATAGTTCAAAAACCAGGTGATTTTTCAGGAATTAGTTGTGAAGAACTTTCTGGCTGGGATGTTACAGAATCTTCTACCTCTTGTATTTTTGATGCTAATGCTGGAGAAGATATTGAGACAGGAGAATCTCAAACATTTTCTGTAACTTCAGAGTCTACTGATTTTGGAGATTATAATTGGAGTGTTAAAACTTCTGATGGAGTTTCTCAGGTTACAAATCTTGTACCAGTAACTGTTCAAACAATCCAAAATGCGATTAATGAAGATACAACTGGTACAGTAACAGTTCCTGCTGGAGTTTATGAAGAAGATGTAACGATAAACAAAGATATAACTCTAACTTCGGTAGATGGTCCTGGTTCCACGACTATAAATGGTCAAGATACAGGATACTCGGGTGCGGTTACTGTCACTAGTGATGATGTAATATTGAAAGGATTTACAATTAATGCTGCAGAACATTCAGCAATTCTTCTTCAGACCTCTAACGATAATATAGAAATTAAAGACAATGTACTTAATTCTGCTACTGATGGAAAGTATGTTATACTTACTGAGACAGAACAGACAAATGTTTTATTCGAGAATAATACATTAATAGGAGATAATGTGCTACGGATGGTCTATGTTAATGGAGATGTAAGTATTCCAACTTCTACAGGATCAGACAATGTTAACTTCATCAATAATACATTCACAGGAACTGTGGACAACAATCTTGTATTAGGAACAGAAGCAGAAAACAGCGAAATTAGAAACAACGAGTTCTCAGCTTCCAACATTGGCTACGCAGTTGTAGAGCTTTGGAAGGATTCTATTACTGTAAATAGAAACAGCTTTCTTGGGGATGAATCTCCAGCAGTAAGAAATGATAATTCATTTATTACAAACGCAACATACAACTGGTGGGGTGTTACAACCTACGACGATATTGAAGCATTAACTGACGGAGATGTTGATTTCGACCCATGGTGCTTTGACCCAGAATGTACTCCCGACACAACAGATCCAACGATAGAATTCATGAATGAACCTTATTTCGGACTTGTTGGTGAAGATGTTGTAATAACAGCAAATGTATCTGATGATAGAGCATTATCTAACTATACTCTTTATTTTGGAGATGATGAAAATGTCACAGGAACTTTTGCTGGAGAACACAATATGTCAGCGATTGTAAATGAGACACATTTATATGATGAAGAAGGAGAATATACTGTTGAGTTAAGAGTACAAGATAAAACTGGAAATATTGCAAGCGAAACTACGATGGTTGTAGTAAATGCAGAAAAACCAGATTGGATGATTCCGCTTTACAAAGACAAAGTTAATATGATATCAATTCCTTTTGTTCCTGAAAGCACCGATTACCAGGAGGTGTTAGAAGGAGTAAAATGTAACATTGATAAAGTTTGGTCATACCAATATGATGAATCTACAGATGAAAACAAGTGGATTTACAAAACAGTAAGTAGTTCTTGTGGATGGAGTAGTGGATCATTACAAGAGATTACTCCAGGGTATGGTTACATTGTATTTATGAAAGATGATGATGTATTATATGGAAATGCGCGAGGAGGAGTAACGCGAGATGATCCAGAGAGTGAGAGTTCAGAAATTCCTTGGATGCCGGTAATTAAACTTTCAAATAGAGGATACAATTTAGTAGGTATATTTGGATATGAAGATGCAAATAAATCTCTAGAAAGTTTAGAATCTACAGAAGGCTATAAACTATATAAGAGTATTCTAGATGGAAACCTTAAAAGTGTTAGTGAAGATGATTTAGAATCAGGAAAATCTTACTGGTTATCAATGACAGAGCCATATAATAGCAACCTAGACTACTACGAATACAAACTTTAATCCAATTTTAATTTTTATTTTTTCTTTTTCTTTCTTTTTTTATTTTTTAACATAATCTCTGAAAGATAACAATACTTTTAAAGACAATTTTCATTAGAAAAATATGAGAAAATCATTTATCATCTTTACGTTTTTAACTTTAATTTTTCTAACTAGTCTCATTCTTGCGCAATCTCCTACAACTCCCCATGGATTTCACGGATATGTTTTTTATTCTGATGGAACTCCAATACAAGAGAGTTTGGAGATAAGAGCTGAATTTAATGATAATAATTTCACATCAATTCTTGATGAGGGAGCATATGACTTAGTAGTTGAATCTGAAAGTGGAGAAGGAACAATTGAGTTTTACATTGAAGGTTTGTCAGAATCAATTGGAAGTTCTGAATTTATTTCTTTTGAAGTTACTGAACTGAATTTCACAACAGATTTAGAAAATCCTAATCCAAATCAAACTTCTTCTGATTCTGAAAGTAGTGATGGAGATTCTGACAGTTCTTCAGGGGGTTCTTCTGGAGGAAGTTCTGGGGGTTCTTCAGGTGGAGGTGGAAGTTCAGGAGGAGGTTCTTCTGGCAGTGGTTCCAGCAGTTTATCTTCAAGTTCTTCTGGTGATTCTGGAGGAAGTTTAACTGGAAGCAGTGTAAATACAGATTCTAATCAAGAAGATAATGAAAATCAAGATGAATTAACTTCTCAAGAAAATGCTCCTTTAACAGGTTCAGCAATACTTGACTTTGTTAAATCTGGGACAGGAATTGGTGTTTTGGTTGCATTTATTGCTATTGTAGGAATAGGGGTGATATTAATAAAAAAGAAATCACCTAAAAATGTTAAATAAAAAATCTTTAATTATAATTTTAATAGTTACCTTGATTTTTTTAATTAATTCTGTATCTGCTATTTCTTTTCCGCATGCATTTTACGGAGAGGTAAATTATTCTAACGGAGAAAAAGTTAATACTGGAGAAATAATAACAAAAATCAATGAAAATATAGTTGGGAGTACTGTAATTTTAGATGGAGAATATAATTTAATCATAGAATCAGAATATGGGGGTTTAATTAAATTTTATTTTAATAATGAAAATCTTGGAAATTATACATTTAAGGAATTTGAAGTAACAAGGTTAGATTTTATAATAAATATTGAACAACCAACTCCTCCAGTGAATGATACAGAGGATACAGAAGATGAAGATGACCAGGAAGAAGACGAGGAAGAAAAAGACGATAATGATGATGGAGATAAAGAATTAGTAAGAGGGGAGTTTTGTCGTCCGAATTGGGAATGTTCAGGATGGAGTTCTTGTGTTAGTGCTAATGAAGTTATGACAAGAGAGTGTTATGATACAAATTATTGTGATGTTAGTTATGATAAACCAATTGAGAGAACTTTATGTGATACTGGTGATGAGTTAGAAGGAAAGAAATTGCAATCTAAAGTTCCTTCTTTCCAGATATTTTTATTTTCTAGTATGGCATTAATTTTAGTTCTAATTTTGCTGATTTTGATTGTAAACAAAAGAAAAGATTAAATAATAAGAATTTTTATTGGGAAAACCGAAGAAAAAACTAATTAAATAATTTTAGGAATCTTGATTTTGGTTTTAGAAAATAATAAAAACATATAATCCCTAAAATATCCATGAAAAGATTAAACAAACAGACTATTCCTTATTTTATTATTGGAGTTTTAGTTATAATTATTATTGGATTAATTGCAAACGGAAATAATTCTTCTGATTCTAATATTATAAATGAAAATGATATTACAGGACATGCAATTAATAATCAAGAAGAAAATCAAGTAGAGATTTCGGAAAAATCAGATATATCAGGAGAATCAATTCAAGAGGGATATTTTTTAGTTACAAGGGTTATTGATGGAGACACTATTGAAATTGAAAATGGCGAAAGAGTAAGATTAATTTGTGTTAATACTCCTGAAACCGGAGAAAAAGGATACAAAGAAGCAAAGGATTTTCTTTCAGATTTTATTTTGAATGAAGAAGTAAAACTAGTCAAGGATGTTACTGAAAGAGATAAATATGGTAGATTATTGAGATATATCTATTCTGAAGGAGAATTTGTCAACGAAAAAATAGTTAGATTAGGATATGGTGTTGCTTATCCTTACGGACAAAGCACGAGATTATGCCCTCAGATTGAAAATGCCGAAAAATTAGCTGAAAAAGATAATCTCGGAATTTGGGACATTGAAAAAACTGAAACTGCTCCCTTAGAAAAAGAATATGTATGTAGCACTAATGTTTATAATTGCGGGGATTTCTCAAGTCAAGAAGAAGCACAAGAAGTTTTTGAAACCTGCGGCGGGACAGATAATGATGTTCATTGGTTAGACGGAGATAAAGACGGAATAGCTTGTGAAAGTTTACTTTAATCCACTTTGTTTGTTTCTTCTTAGAAAAACTAATTAAATAATTTTATAAAGAAAAATATCTTTATTTGACTATGAATCTCGTTAGACTTGCAAGTGAAATTGTAACAAGATGTCCAAATTGTGGAGGAGATTATCATGAAACAAATTTTAAAATCATGAAAAATACCCCTCATTCTTTTAAGTCTTGTGATAACTTTAATCTTGCTGAATTTTTGATTAATTTAACAAGGAGATAATTTGGAAATATTTATAAACATATATGTATATGTTTAATTATGTTGGATGAGGAAGTGAATTCTAAAATGAAAAAGAAATGTAAGCTTAATGATGGGAAGATTATTTTAGATGTAATTATAACTCAGGAAAAAATAGATAACAGAACTTTTTTTGTTGCTCAAGGCATTCAAATAGATGTAGCTTCGCAAGGATTATCTTTAGAAGAGGCTCTTGAGAATGTTAAAGACGCAGCAGAAATCGTGTTGGAAAATTCTGAAGAAACACAAAAGGAGCTTATAGAAACTAAGGAAGAAACTGCTCCAATGATTACTAGAATATTCCTTTAATCAAAAAATTCTTCTCTTGGTATTCCTGTTTGTCTAATTAAAGATTTAATAACTCCTCTTGTTATAATCCCATGACTTACTGGAACAGGAATTTTCTTGTTCTTTTCTTTATTATAATATATATCGTGTCTTCCGGTTCTTAAATATTCAAACCCAAATTTTTTTAGTATTTTGATAACTTTCCTTGCAGACAATTCTCTAATCTTCCCCATTTTTATTAAATAAAATTATACAAAATTAACTTCCACTCTTAGATTCTTCTTTAGTTTTTTCCTCTTCTTCTGTTTCTTCTTGCAATCCAAAGAGAGAAAATGCAAAATCAAATAATCTTAAGATTACTTCAATGACAATTATAAAAACCAGATAATAAAAAATATTATTTAAAAGACCAGGAATTTGACTTATGTTTCCTAAGATTCTTTCGAAATTAAAAAATTCAGGATTTAGAAGAGAAACAGCCAGCAACATAAAAGGCAGAATTTTTGCAAGTTCTTTTGATAAATCTTCTTTATAATAAGCAGTCATTCTTATTGCAGCAACTATTGTAGCAGAAATTATTAAGATTGTTTGAGTTTCTAAACCTTCATTTAAAAAAATTAAAAATAAAGTAAATACACCAAATCCTATAAAAATTATAATCGGCAAAATTAAAACATATTCAAGAAAATAAAGTCCTCCTGCAAAAATTTTTGTTAAAAGCGGACGTGAAGTTTTATTATATTTGTTAAGGTCAAGACCAAGAATATTTTTCTGTGCAATAAACCTGTAAAACTTCCAGATAAAAATAGCATAAATGACAACTAACACTACTAAAAGAAAAAGATTGATAAAATTCCTTGTGAAAGGCGGCAATGAAGCCATTACTGTTTCATAACCTTCTATAATACTTGAAGTAAAATTGCTCACCTCTAACATACATTAATTTAGAAAACAGTATTTATAAATTTTCATTTTTTGGTTTCATTAAATTTAAATACAATATTCTCTTTTAGTTGTTATGATTGATATTAAGGATTTGAGAGAAAGACCTGAAACTTATATTAAAGATATTAAAAAAAGGAATAAAGACAGTTTAATTGTCAAAAAAGTTTTGAAAATAGACGAGGATTGGAGAAAAATAAAATTAAAAACAGACAAACTAAGAGCTGAGAGAAACTCTATATCTAAGAGAATTAATGAAGAAAAAAAGAAAGGAAAAAATGTTTCTTCTTTAATAAAAAAAGCAAAGAAAATCCCAGAAGAAATAAAAAAATCAGAAGACAAAGAAAAAAAGATTTATGAAAAACTTAAAGAGAAGCTTTATGAAATTCCTAATTTAATGCATGAAAGTGTTCCGGAAGGAAAAGATGAAAAAGATAATGTTGTGGGGAAAAAAGCAGGGAAAATTCCTAAGTTCAGCTTTCCTGTTAAAAATCATGTTGAGATTATGGAAAATTTAGGATTGGGTAATTTTGACGAGTCTGCAAAAACTTCTGGAAATGGTTTTTATTATTTGAAGGGAGATTTGGCTTTGTTAAATAGGGCATTAATTAATTTTGCTATTGATTTTATGGAGAAAAAGAAATACAAATATATTGAACCTCCATTAATGATTAAAGAAGAAATAGCAAAAGCAAAAGGTGATTTTGAAGGTTTTAAAAATGCCTTGTATAAAATTGAAAAAGAAAATTTGTATTTGATTCCAACTGCTGAGGATACAATTTTAGGAATGCTTTCTGAACAAACAATAAAAGAAGAAAATTTGCCCTTGAAGTTTTTTGGCTACTCGATGTGTTTTAGAAAAGAAATTGGCTCTCATGGAATTAATGAGAAGGGACTTTGGAGAACACATCAATTTAACAAAGTTGAGCAGTTTGTTTTTTGCAAACCAGAAGACTCTTGGAAATATTATGATGAATTGAAAAGAAATTCAGAAGAGATTATGAAAAAATTAGGACTGCCTTATAGAATTATTGAATCATGCAGTGGAGATTTAGGGGACTGGAAATCTAAAAGCGAGGATATTGAAGTTTACAGACCTACAACAAAAGATTTTGGAGAAGTTACATCTTTGAGTAATTGCACAGATTATCAGGCAAGAGATTTGAATATTAAAGGAATTGGCAAAAAAGGAGAAAGATATGTTTTGCACACCTTAAATAATACAGCTATTGCAACTTCAAGAATTATGGTTGCTATTCTTGAGAATTATCAGCAAAAAGACAACAGTGTAAAAATTCCAAAAGTTCTTCAAAAATATATGAATGGAAAAAAGAAAATTGAAGTTAAGAGCAAGAAGAGAAAAAATTAAAATGAATGACCCCGCGCTAAAGTGCGAGGTATCAATAATAAAATGTTAAAACTAACAAACCCAGGGTTGAGAAGAACTAAAGTAGTTGGTTATAACCAGTATGATTTTACTTTATTAACAGAATTAAATTTTGAGGACGGCGATTCCTTCCTGCTTTAAAGCAGTGGTATCCTCGCTGTGGATGTAATGAAAAACAAAAATAAAATATTTATTGTGATATTATTTGTAGAGTTAGCTGTGCTGTTAGTTTTGTCTTTTGTCGAAGTTTCCTGGCCAGATTCATGCACTCCAAATTTTTTTAATCCTTTCGGAAAAACTTCTGAGATTTGCGCTCAGGTAATAACTCCTTCATTATCTCCTGTATTTTATATTGTTAATTATTTGTTTGCATTGACTTTAGTTATATATTTCATTTATGTTATACGCAAAAACAGAAGAAAAAATAAATAGAAGTGAAAATGCCGAAGAAACTAGATAAGTGTGTTAAGAAAGTTAAGAGAAAAAATAAAGGAAAGAGAAAAAAGGTTAATCCTTGGGCTGTTTGCAAAGCTGCACTTAAAAAAAAGAAAAAGTAGATTAATAATCTGCTTTAGTAAAGTTTAAAAATAATTTCTTGTAGTATATTCTATGCCTACGTGGTCCAGTGGCTAAGACATGTCCCTGTCGCATGAAGGAAACCTTGGTTTCCTTAACTCCTGACTTCGCTCACAATAAAGGGCGAAAAATAGGTTTGCGAAATCACTCGCACACACCTTCCTTTTTGGCACTGAAAGACGATTTCAAATTGCCTCTGGGAAGTCGCAGTGAAGAGGATGTAAATGGCTCCTTTCGTGCAGAACGGACATAACCCGGGTTCAATTCCCGGCGTGGGCGTTTTTATTCATAATTACACACTTTCAGAAAAAGAAAAACCTTAAATATTTAAGAAACCTGTGAAAAATATGGAAAAACAGATGGTAAAAATATCAAAGGAAAGATTAGAGGAGCTTGAAAGAAAAGCTGAAGAGCTTGAGAGAGTGAAAGAAGTAGACTGGGATTTAATAAGACAATTTAAAGAAGGACTTGATGACTTAAAAGCAGGCAGGGTTGAAAGAGTTGCTTAATTAATCTTCTTTTGATAAATTTTCAGCATATTTTCTGTATTCTTTAAAATATCTAACAATTTGGTTTATTGTGCTTTGTTGCGCTTTTTTGTCGCTTATACCAACCATCAAAACTATTTTGATATAATCATAAATTAAATAGTAAACTCTTTTTTCTTTTATTCTTTTTTCTCTAAAAAATCTGTACCTTAATTGATCTCCTACATAAGGATTCTCTTTAAGTTGTAAAAATATCTTATTAACTTTCTCTTGTTCATCTCTGGATAATGTATTTAATATAGTTTTGAAAGAATTGATTACATAAACTTTATACATCTCTTTTTATAAGATTAGAATTTAATAAATCTATCTTAAGAATCTTTAAAAATCTTAGAACAACAGAATTAAAATCCAAAATTACACCACTAATTTTGTCGAGGAGAGTTTTCGCTCAGGGCGTTTTGATTCATTATAATAAAATTCATGCTGTTTATTGGAATTCAAAAACTTTAAAAGAGAATTTTGCCTAATTAATATAAATTAAAAATTTTATTTCAAATGGAAGACGAAACTCAAAACGCAGAAAAAACTCAAGAGGAATCTGAAGAGGTTCAACCACAAGAACAACCCGAACAAGAAGAGAGCCAACCTTCTGGAGAAACAGAAGAGGAAAGCACTCCTCAACCACGAGAACCATTACAAGAATCTTCAGAGTCAGATAGTTCAGAAGTTAATGAACAATCTGAATAATTGAGTAAAAATCTTATTCTTTTATTTTTTATTTTTTAATAAATAGTTTTATATAATCCATTAATAATTTATTCGTATGGAGTGGAAAGTTGTTCTTGGTGCTTTTTTTAGCTTAATTGCAATAGCACTTTTGATTTTTTATTGGTTTATTCCTAATAATGCAGAGTTTTTTTTGGGTTCTCCTTCAAGTTCTAACTTTACCTTAGATAATTCTACAGAAATGCAATTTTATTCTAATATGAGATTTCCAAATTCAACAATATCTTATAAAATTAATCAGGATTGTTCTCTTCAAAAAAAGAATGATATGAAAAGAGCCTTTCAAATAATTTCTCAGGATACTATTTTAGAATTTTATCCTATAAATTCAAATGAAGAAATCTCTGTAACATGTGATGAAAAAAATAAAATTGAAGGAGGAATGTTTATTGCAGGTGAGGGAGGTCCTACAAAAATAATTTCTGGAGAAAAGTTTGATGTTATTTTTCATGGAAATATTTTATTAATAAGAGATGTAAAATGCGAAAGACCGAATGTTGCAATACATGAACTTTTACATGTGCTTGGTTTTAATCATTCTTCTAATCCTAACAATATAATGTATCCTGTAACTAAGTGTTCTCAGGTTATTGGAGAAGATACTCTGCAGTTATTAAATGAAATTTATTCTTATCCAAGCCAGCCTGATTTGTCTTTTGAGAATGTGCATGCTAAAATTGAAAAAAGATATTTAGATATAAATATGAGTATAAGAAACAATGGATTAAAAAAATCAGAAAATGCAAATGTAAAGATTTACCTTGATGATGATTTTTTAAAAGAAGTTAATTTAGAATCAATAGGGATTGGAGAAGGAATAACATTAAGTCTAAGCAATGTTTTTGTTTCAAAAATAAATATCAGAGAGTTGAATTTAATTATTGAATCAGATTTTGAAGAATTGGAAAAAGAAAATAATAAAATAAAATTAAAAATGAAAAAATAAATTAATCGTCGAGTTCTAAATCATCAATATCTTCGTCGAAGAATCCTTCTTCATCAGAAAAATTTAAATCCTCCTCCATTGTTTACCTCATTTTTTATTGATTTTTAGAGATTTATTTAGTTTTTAAAATCTTCTATTCTTGAAAGGTTAGATTGTTTTTTTGGAAATTTTTTACAACAAATTTTTTCTATTTTAAAGTGAGAAAAATTTAATCTAAAACTTAATAGAATAAAAGTTAATTTTTTAAGTATGAATTTTATATTTATATTATGAGTCTTTTTAGTAATGATTTTGGAATTTCTGAATTTATATTTCAAAGATTAAATCGTTTTAAAAAACAATTACCAAAAAGAACACAGAAACGTTTAGCAAATTTTATTGAAGAATTTGTTATACTTTTTAGTATTGCTGGACCAATAATGACTTTGCCTCAAGTAATAAAAATTTTCACAGAGAAAACTGCTGAAGGTCTCTCGCTTATAACATGGGGAGCATATTTGTTTATAGCTTCATTTTGGCTGGCTTACGGCATTTTCATAAAAAATAAACCTATTGTAATGGCAAACACTATTTGGATATTTATGCATATATCAATGATAACAGGAATTTATTTGTATGGATGAAATAGAAAAGATTAATTAAAAAATTTTAATATTTCAACTACCACTCCTCCAATATATAGAAGTGAAATCAAAATAATAACAGCCTTGCTTAAATGAACTTTGTATTCTGGAATTCTATTTCCCTGAGTGTCTGCCTTTTTATGTATAATTAAAACCATCATTCCAATTATGCCTCCTGCAAAAACTCCTCCAATAGAAAGAATAGTTGTAAAAGAAAAGAATTCAAAAAATCCAATTAATAAAAATAAGGCTATTGGTATTATAGCTGCTTTAAACCATGCCTTTTTCTTCTTATTTGTATAATCAACCATATAACTTCTTTCTAAAGATGTTCCTAAACCTAAATATGAAGTAAACATAGTCACAATTCCTAAGATTATAAACAAAGGTCCGAAAGCTAGTGTAGAAACTTCAGGAGTTTTTAGGCCTGCAACACCCACAATAATGAACATAAAGAAAGCATAGAATATTGCAGGAATTAATGTTCCAATAATAATTGCTTTTTTTGTTAAATCCTCGTTTTTATTCAAAACTCTTCTAACAGCTGGGAAAGAAAAAAATTCCATTAAAGAAAAGATTATCACCCCGAAAGGCAGGAATATATATTTTTTATTAAATCCTAATAAATTAGAATAAGATATATCTTTAAGAAAGAATACAGCAATAAAAATAGCTATTAGTGCAATAGCCAGGACACCAATTTTCTCGAATTTTCTTAATGAAGAAATTCCTCCCCATAAAATATAAGACATGAAAAAACCAAATAAAGCTCCAATCATAATTTTATATTTTGCACTTCCGAAAATTAAGACACTCAAACTTTCTCCCACTCCCATCATATAAGCTAATAAAGCAGAGATTATTGCAATGTTGAATAATATAAACAGAATATCTTTTCCTTTTTTTCCAAGATATTTATATGCAAATCCTACAAGATGATGTTCTCCTTTTGTTCTTAGAATTATTTCTCCAAAAGACAGATTAATTAATAAACTTAAACCTGCAATAACAATCAGGTATCCAAGAGCAACAAAAAAACCAGATTTTGCTGCAACATAAGGAATTCCTAAAAATCCAGCACCAACAATAGTTCCAGTTATTATTGAAACAGCAGTAAATAATTTTTTATGTCTTTGACTTAGTTTAAGCTTCATTAGATATTTTTCCTCTTTTTGATAATATTTCCCAGTGCTAAAAATTCCTGTGGAATTTTGGCAACACGAATTGCAAAGCAATTCGTTGTAATCGAACTGGTAACACTGTTAAATCCTGGGAGTATGGGCATAAAGCTCCATTTATCCCTCTACCACAACTCGCACCCACACTCATTTTTTTATGGATTAACACTCGTGTAAATGCTCGGAATCGAAAGTTCGATTATGGGAATAATATATGCCTTCATTCATTTGAATCCCTCCACCCAGAATCGAACTGGGACACGTCGGGCTACAGCCGACTGCTCTACCACTAAGCTATGGAGGGTTAAAATATAAAAGAAATAACAGCTTTTAAAGATTTTCTTGATTATTCTTCTTTTCCTTTTTGTCTTTGTTCTGCTACAAAAAAAGCCTTGTTTGAATTTGATTCTTGAATTTGTCCGTCTCTTTCATATATTGCTGTTGCAGAAGGCAATGCAAATTTTCCGACTACACCCACTTTTGAATAAATTATATAACTAAGAACTCTAGTTTCCCCTGTTTCTAATTTTTCAAAAAACCATTCTATTTTTTTCTTTTGCTCATCTACTTTTTTGGGTTTTTCTGTTCCAAATCTTTCATGGATTTTTACTAAAGGAGGAAGTCTGTCTGTCACACTAACTCTTTCTACATATTTTTTCGCCTGAACTTTTATAGTTACTTTTAATGCAAATTCTCCTCCTTTTGCCCTCACAAAATTAATTCTCTTTTTTAATATAACATTTGTTTTTGAATATTGTTTTGCTAAGATTATTATTGACACAATAAAAAATACTATTAATAAAGGAAAAAACCAGTTAGTTCTTGCTTTTATCTCTAAAGTTTCTCCTGGTTTTACTTCTTTGTTCCAGGTGTAATAAACATTTAATCCTTTTCTCTCAACAATATCTGGTTGAGGAATCAGGGTTGTGAAAAGTCTTGAGATTATATTCTTTTTTATTTTTATTTCAGAGCCGACTTCAACATTTCCTTCATTGATTTTTTTGATTGTCTGAGTAGTAATAATAAATCCTTTTTTTTCTTGCTTTGTGGTTAATTGATTTTTCTCTACAAATTCTATAACTCCATTCACTTCTGCATTTTTATCTTCTATAAAAATATCTGCTTCTAAAGTGTAAAAACCAGCCATTAACTTTTTGAAATCTTCTTTATCAACCTGAATATCAAATTCTTTTATTTTATTTGGTTCTAAATTAAAACTTTCAGTGAATTCAAAAAAAGGTGATGAGAAGTCTGCTTCAATTTTTTCGAAATTAAAATTTACTTTGTTTTTTATATAAACTTTTATAGAATTTTCTTCTAGGTTGAATTCTTCTGCTCCTATTTCAAAAGCATCTTCTAAATCTATAACTTTTATTGTCAGTCTTTCTTCATGATCTCCTTTATCACCTTGTATAAAATAACTAAATGTTACAAAACCTCTTTGCAAATCAAGTCTTGGATAAATCTCTGCTTCTATATTTTTTGTTTCTCCTGCATTTATCCTAATGCTTTCTGTTGGATTCATTCCTGAGCCAAAAAAAGTATAAAATATAAAATCATCTGTATTTCCATTATTTGTTACTTTCAAACTCACCTCAACAGGTTTATTTAATTCAGGAATTAAAACTTCATCAGAACTTGTTTTTTCTACATTTAGGTTTATTGCAATAACATTTGGAATAATTAATAGTAAAACCATTAAGGCAAATATCTTTTTCATAGTTAAAAAACAGATAATTTGTATTTAAAAGTTTTGTTAGTGAGAAGTATATTTAGTAATTTATGCTTATTAAGGTTTGTTTAATAATTCCTTGTTAACTTGTCGGGACTTTTAGGTAGATTTTTAAGTTTATAATCAATAACATTTTTATGGATAAAGAAAGTGCAAAATTAGAAGTAGAGAAGATAGTTAAGAAATTTCTGTCTATTCCAAAAAGCGAAAGAGATTCTATGCCTGAAGAGAAGATAAATCCTTATTATTTGTTGGGTTTGCTTAACTCAAAGAATAGAGATACAATATTTAAAAAAGGATTAACTACCTATAGCGATAAACCTTTATTATTATAAGAATGGAAGAAAAAGAAAATTATTGAGGATAAAAATGATTGATTTAAATCAAGTTGATTGGGAAGGAATCATAATTTCTGCTATTAACAATCCACAAAATCAAACTGCAAATTTTGAAGAATTGGGGAAAAAAGCAATTAAAGAAAATAAGGGCTCTGGTGAGAAGATAATTTTTGAAAATGAAAAATATAAACTAATTCTTAAAATTAAATGGGATAAAAACAAATTTTTCTTTTTGTATGATTCTGTTGTGGTTGATAAAAGAGTGGATAAAAAGAATAAAAGAGTTATAGGTGTTGATGAGGCTCATGGTTATAGGCATCTTCATTCAGGTAATTTTGTAATACCAAATCCATGCACCCTGATTGAAAAAATTGAACATCCAATACTTTCTTTAATTATTAATTCAGAAACAGAAAGCAGAAAGAATGAGTGGATAATAAAATTAGCAAATGAGTTGAAAAATTCACAAGTAAATTGGAGAAAGCATTTAGAAAATAAGAGAGTCTCCTGTCTTAGATAATTTCAAAAAATCATTAGAATAATTCACCACCAAATTTATAAACAATATACTCTTAAATAAAATATGGAATTAATATCATTAAAACAAGTTTCTTCTGAATCTAAAATTGCATTATTAAAAGAATTGGGATATTCTTCAGATGGAGAATTTGTTTTAGATTCTAAAGGGAATAGGATTTTAGACAAATATTTGGAAATTCCAGTTAAGGTTGAAAATATGGTTATTTTGCCAGGAAGTGAAATTATACTCGACGATAATGAACTAAGCCTCTCTAAATATCTTGAGGAGTTTGGAGATGTCATATGACCCAATAGAAAGTGCAGCAAAAGGTGCAACAGAAGGGTTTCTAAAATGGGGAGAGGACTTAATAAAAAAATTTGTTTCTAAATTTAAAGAAAAAGAACTTGCTTTTATACAAGATGAAAAGACTATAAAGAGGGTTAAAGAACAATATCGAATAAATCAAAAAAATAGCAACTTTTCCAATAAAGCTTGTTTATTATTTCTTCCCTTCTAAATCAAGATAGGCTTTTGCCTGATTTAAGAATTCATCACAATCTCCTGCTAATTTGTCTTCATATTCTGAAATTCTTGCATGAATTATCCATTTTTCATAAATACTTCTCATAAATTTCTGAAAAGCTGTTTTCTCAAATTTTCCTTCATAATCTTTTACAAGTGTTCCTTTAATTTTAACTTCAACACTTCCTTTATTTGTTTTTATCTTTTTTCCAGCTTGGTTTATTTCCACATTTGTTAAACCAACAATTTTAAAAGTTACACTAATTTCAAATTTAAAATAATCAGTAACATCTTTTTTTCCAACCCATTCAACATCTATATTTTTTGAATCTCCACCTAATTTTTCCACATATTTTTCTTCTGAAACTTTTAATCCTGCCTCTTCTGTAAGCCAGTCATAACAAAACTTATAAAAATCCTTGAAAGAAAAAATTCCATCGTGTTTTATCTTGCTTGAAAATATATCATTTTTTTCAGCCATTTTAAAATATATGAAACTTTATTTAAATATTCTTCGGATATAATGTATTGTTAACTTAATTGGGCTTAAAGATAAAAAATCTAAATAAAAAGATTTTTTAATAACCAAACCTAATATAACTTATGGATTTTACAGACTTTGTAGATAAATATGGGTATTTTGCTATACTTGTTCTTTTAACAATTAATTTTATTTTAACTGTCTAATTCTGTGTAAAGAGTAAGTCATTATTCAGACTTTATACACAAAGTTGGATAGAAGTTTCTTTTCTAATTAAATCAATTACATAGAATTCATGCAGGTTTCACAGAGAAGCATTCCATTAAATTTGTAGAGATAATCATTTTTTCCGCATTTTTCACAGATGTTTTTTATTTTTTTGGCTCCAGTTTTCAATCTTTTTAGTTTTTCTTTTTCTTCTCTAATCAGTTCTAATTCTCTGAATTCTGGTTGAAGTTGCGGATAAAAGTTTAGGATATCCCTTATTGTGATTATTCCTACTAATTCTCCATTATTTTTTGTTACAGGGTATTTGTAAAATTTGTATTTTTTTATTTTACTAATTGCTTCTTCAATTGAAGCTGAGGGTTTTAATATTGCAATTTTTTTTGGAGAAATACTTATTGCTTTTATGTGCGTTAAGTCCTTTTTGGATTTTTTTACCATTGCCCATAAAATATCTCTTTGAGAAATAAAACCCACAAGCTTTTTTTTGTTAGTAATTGGTAAGCTATTAAGTCTTTTTTTGACCATTTGTTTAGCACATTCCAAGAGATTTGTGCTGGGTCTCACTGTTAGAGGTTCTCGAGTCATTATGTCTGAAACCACTATATTTTTCATTATATATTAAGGGATTTATACTTATTAAATTTTCTTGTTTTTTCATCACAATAATGTTTAAATATTAGAAGTTAAACTTTTAAATATGGCAGAAAAACAACCAATAGTTCTTATGCCTGAGGATGTTCAGAGGATGATGGGAAAAGATGCACAAAGGAATAATATTTTAGCTGCAAGAATGGTTGCAGATATGATTAAAACTACTCTTGGACCTAAAGGAATGGACAAAATGCTTGTATCTCCTAGCAGTGAAATTATTATTACAAATGATGGAGTCACAATTTTAGAAGAAATGCAAATAGAACACCCTGCTGCGCGAATGATGGTTGATATTGCAAAAACACAGGAAACTGAAATTGGTGATGGAACAACAACAGCAGTTATGATTGCTGGCAAACTTTTAGAGAATGCCGAGAAACTTTTAGACAAGAAAATTCATCCTACAGTTATTACTAAAGGTTATAGAATGGCAGCTGAAAAATGCCAAGGAATTTTGAAAGATATTTCTTTGAGAATGACTGCGCAAGACGAGAATATTTTGAAGTATATTGCAATTACAGCTATGACTGGAAAAGGTGCAGAAGGATTTAAGGAGAAATTTGCCCAGGTTATTGTTGATGCAGTGATGAAAATTCAGAATAATGGAAATGTAAATTTAAATGACATTAAAATTGAAAAATCAAAAGGTAATGGTGTGCAGGATACAGAACTTATTTCAGGGATTGTTTTAGATAAAGAAAAAACATCCAATGAAATGCCTTCAAATGTTCATGGAGCGAAAATAGCTTTAATTGATTTTCCTCTTGAAATTAAAAACCCAGAAATAGATACAAAAATTTCAATTTCTTCTCCTGAACAATTACAGGGTTTTGTTGACCAGGAAGAAAAAACAATAAAGAATATGATTGAGAAAGTTAAAGAGTCAGGGGCTAATGTTATTTTTTGCCAAAAAGGAATTGATGATTTTGCTCAGTATTTGCTTTCAAGAGCAGGAATTTATGCTTGCAGGAGAGTTGCTAAAAGTGATATGGAGAAAATAGCAAAAGCTACTGGTGGAAAAATTGTTAGTAATTTAGGAGAGCTTTCTCAGCAGGAATTAGGAAATGCTGAAACAATTAGAGAAGTTAGCCATGGTGAAGATACTTTAACTTACATTGAAGGTTGTGAAAATCCCAAAGCTTTAACTATTTTAATTCACGGGGGAACAGAGCATGTTATTGATGAAATTGAAAGAGCTTTAAGAGATGGATTAGGAGATGTTATTTCTTCTTTTAAAACTGGCTTAGTAGTTCCTGGGGGAGGTGCTATTGAAGTTGAGTTATCTAAAAGACTTAGAGAGTTTTCACAAGGATTAAGTGGTAGAGAGCAGCTTGCTGTTGAGGAATTCGCCTCTGCTTTAGAAGCTATTCCTGCCACCCTTGCTGAGAATGGAGGACTTGATCCAATAGATGTTCTTACTGAGTTAAAATCAAAACATGATGCTGGTGAAAAAAATATTGGATTAAATTTGTTTAACAATAAAATTGAAAATGTTTTAGAAAAAAGAATTATTGAACCATATAAAATTAAAAGCCAGGCAATAAGTTCTGCTAGTGAAGTAGCTATAATGATTTTACGTATAGATGATGTTATTGCTTCTGGAGAGAGCAAACAAGGTATGAATAGAAACATGAAAATGAATATGGGCAATCCTAGCAACTATGGAGATATGGGATATTCTGGATATTAGTTATAATTTTTAATTAGTTTAAAAGAACATAGACAATACATGAAATTATAACTGCTGCTGAAAGAATATTTTTCCAGTTTAATTTTTCTTTTAAGAAAATTCTTGCAAAAGTGTATATAAAAACAGGTGTTAACATTATCATCAATGTTGTGAACATAATTCCGAGGTTTTGATAACCATAATAAACTACAACCCTATAAATCACAAGAACAATTCCTATAAAAATTATGTGCCATTTTATTTTTTCTGCTTTTTTTATTTTTGGTCTGAATAAAGCAAAACTTATCAGAAGAATTGAAGAACATCTTAGGAAATAAAATGTTAGTGGAGAGTAAAAGTCTAAAATTAATCTTGAAATTATTAATTCAAATGCAAAAAATAAACTTCCTAAAACTGCTGCAATAAAATATTTGTTGAATGTTAGATGATGTTTTTTTATGTGCGAAAAAGTAAGAGCCACTCCAGCAATTAGTGATGGAATTAATATGTTGAGATTTCTGTCATAAAGAGTTTCTCCGAAGATAAAACTAAATATTAAAGCTAAAATAATTACAAAAAGTGGCTCGAGAATTTTTGCCGGTTCTAAGCTAGATATTTTTTCCCATTTCATAGAATAAAACATAAAAAGATTTGCAAATATTGAAAAAACTATAACTACAGAAAATATTAAAATATTTTTTAATTGAAATGCTTCTGACTCAATATTCCAGAAAAAGAAAATAAGTGGAATCATTACTGCAACTATTGCTAGAAATTCTAGGACATGGTAGAGCTTTATATCAATTCGCTTTCTTTTTAATACTGTCTTCTGTAAAATTGTTCCAACAGCTAATGCTAAAGCTCCAATTATAGGAATGTAAAACATTTCACCTCTTTATTTTTAAGAAACATGTGTTTAAAAAACTTCATTATCCAAAAGACTTATAAGATTTATTTTATTGGAGATGTTATGAAAAAGAGGAAGAAGAATAAAAAGAAAAATAAGAATGAAATTGTTGCTGAATTGCAAACTGATTTAAAAAATATTAAAAGAGAACTAAAACATGATGTAACTCCTGCTGTTGTTGCAAGTTTTGGTTTTATAATTGCTTTAATTTGGAGAGATGCTATTAAATCTGGTATAGATGAATTTCTCACTAGAGCTGGATTATTAGATAAAGCTTATTTGTATAATTTTGTTTCAGCAATAATTGTAACCTTTATTGTAATTTTTATTATGATTGTTATAGCAAAATGGGGAAGAAAAAAGAAAAAAAGAAAAATTAAGAAAGTAATAAGAAGAATAGAAAATTTTGAAGAAGAAAAAGGAAGAAATAAATCTAAAAAATCTAAAAGATAACTATCAAAATGCGCGAACGGGGAATTGAACCCCGATTTGAACGTTGGCAACGTCCTGTTCTGCCATTAAACTACTCACGCTTATTTTTTTAAGAAGAAATACTTTTTAAGATTAATTGGGGTTGGTTAATGGTTATTTTTATTGTTTTGTCAATATCAATATTATCTAATTTTAGTTCAATTTTCGAAACTATATTTATTTCTCCATCTCTAACATTTACTTCAACATTAGGAAAGTTAATGAAGAGTATTCATCATCATTTACTTCAGGTGTTTTTGTTTTAAGTTCATTAATTAGTATTTTATTTTAAAAAATTAAGATGGCCCATCAAGGAGTTGAACCTTGGTTTACTCGGTGTAAACGAGTCGTCTTAGCCGTTGGACTAATGGGCCTTGAATAGTGACTGACTTTTACTATCTATAACAGCTTTTTAGGGCACTTACATAATGGGCCTTATATTTTTTAAGTTTCTACTGTTTTAAAATTTATCTAATCAGTTGATAATTATAACACAAACTTTATATAAGTCGAAAAACGTTTTTTCAGTATGGAATCAAAGAAAAAAACTCAAGATGAATCAGAAATTCCAGAAATGGGTATTGGAGCCCAGAATCAGTATTCTAATAAAAAACCAATTGCTCCGGAAACTCCTCAAAAAGATAAAAAAAATATGGAAAAAGTTAAGAAAGAACTTGAGAAATTGAAAAATTACATTATTAAAAAATATTCTTATATTCAAGGAATAGGAATTATTCCTCCACAAACACTAAAGAATTTTATTGAGGAAGAAGTTGGGGAAGGTTTGCCTGAAGAAAAAATAAATAAACTCATGAAAAAAATTCATTTGTATATTATTGTTCCTGAAGAGAAATCCAAAGAAATTCCAAAGATAAAAAAAGAGATTATTGAACAAATTGAAAAAAATAAACAAAATGTTTGGATTTATGTTAAAACTCCTTTAGATATCTGGGAACTTTGTCTTGACAGTAAATTTGAAATTGCTTCTGCTATAGCAATGTCTTTTCCTCTTTATGATAAGGGAGTTCTTGGAGCTCTTAGAGTTGCAGAAATACACAAGTCTTTGGTTTTGCAAAAATTTGAAAGATATGTTGTAAGTTATGTTATTGGTGGAAGTTTAGTGAGGGGAGAAGCAGGAAAAGATTCTGATGTTGATGTTTTTATTGTTATTAATGATACAGATGTTAAAAGAATGCCGCGTTTAGAATTAAAAGAAAGACTTAGAGGGATTATTTATCAGTATGTTTCAGAAGCTACAAACTTGGCTGGAGTTAAAAATAAACTTGAGCCACAAATTTATTTGCTTACTGATTTTTGGGAATCAGTTAAAGATGCTCATCCTGTTATTTTTACTTTTATCAGAGATGGAATTCCAATTTATGACAGAGGAACATTTATGCCATGGAAAGCTCTTTTGAAAATGGGGAAACTTAAGCCTTCTCCAGAAGCTATTGATATGTTTATGTCTATGGGTGATAAAACTGTATCAAGGGCAAAAAGGGCTTTATTAGATATTGCTGTTCATGATATTTATTGGAGTGTTACAACTCCTAGTCAAGCATTAATGATGCTGAATGGCTCACCGCCCCCTGCACCAAAACATTTGGTTGAAGAAATGAAAAAATCTTTTATGGTAAAAGAAAAAATGTTGGAAAAAAAATATATTGATATTTTAGAGAAAGTTGTTAAGATTTACAAAGATTATGAGCATGAAAAAATTAAAGAAATTAAAGGAGCTGAAATCGACAAGCTGATTAAAGATTCTGAAGCTTATTTGAAGAGGCTTAAAGAACTAAGAGAGCAGATTGAAAAAAGAGCTCAGGAAAAAACTATTGAACAAATTTATCAGGATACTTTTGCAATTTTAAAAAACATGTTTGGAAAAAAATCACAAAAAGCAATAATTGAAGAATTTGAAAAAAAACTGGTTAAAAAAGGAAAAATGACTCCACAATCTTTGAGAATTTTGAAAAATATTGTTACTGCAAGAGCTGATTTTAAAAAGGGAAAATTAAATATTCATAAAGTTGATGAAGCAAGGAAAAATGCTTCAATTTTAATTAATGATTTAATTGAATATAATCAAAGATGTGAGTTGGCAAATGGTAAGAGCAAGGAGGAAAAATGATTAATTTATATGATGATATTTTAGATATGATTGAATGTGTTGAGAATCTTCATGAATCTTCTGAGAAGAAATTAAGTGAAAAAGATTATAAAGAATTATGTGACAGCGCAGGAGGTCTTTTAGAGAGATTAGGAGAGGAAAATTTTTCAGATGAAGATTTGAAAAACAATGGTCCAGAATTAAGAGAATTTATTAATTCTTTAAGAACTTTAAAGGATGAAAGCAATCAAGATTATTTAGATGAAGAAATAGTAAAATTAGCATATTTTACTTCACTTAAGCATGCTCCTTATGTTTTAAAGCAACTTGTTGATTTTTATCTTTTAAATGGACCTATTATCCCAAAGAAATTTAGATGACAATAAAGAAAGAATAATTTTAAAAACTAAATTTTTCATTAAATATTAACTAAATTTTTAGTTTAGTGATTAATTAAATGATTAAAGGAAAAGTTGTTCAATTTAGACGAGGAAGACATACAATTCATGAAAGGCACTTTTTGATAGATGTGGGAGCAAAAAGCAGAGAAGAAGCTGAAAAATTTGTTGGCAAAAAAGTTGAGTGGAAATCTCCTAGCGGCAAAATAATTAAAGGAAAAATTTCTTCTGCTCATGGAAATAATGGAATTGTCAGAGCAATTTTTGAAAAAGGTTTGCCAGGACAATCTATTACAACTGACTTAGAAATTTTAGAGGTTAAAGAAAAATGAGTGATTTAGATTCACAAAAAAATTTAGAGAAAGATTATGAGAACGAGGAAATTAAAATAAAAGAAAATTATGAAAAAAATTTGGAGGATTGTAAAGAAGAAAGTCAAAATCCTGAAAAAAAAGAAAGTTTTTTAGTTACTAAAATATCAAGTATTTCTTCTGGAATAAAAGGAGAAGAAATTTTTCTTGAAGAATTAGATGAAAATAAAGAATATTTTTTTAAAGCAAAGATTGGTGGAAAAGGAGGGGTATTTATATCTCCAAATAGAAGATTAGATATCAAGGGTATTAAAAATGAAATAAATTATTTTGAAAAATTGGGTGGAGGAAATAAATATTTTGTTTCAGAGAGGGGATAATGGCACTTAGAAAAGCTACAGCATATTCAAAAAAAAGAACTGTTCCTTATACAAGAACCAGTAAAAGAAAGGGAAAATCTTACATAAAAACTGTACCACAACAGAAAATCGTTAAGTTTAATATGGGAAATTATTCTTTGTATAAAAGAGGGAAGCTTCCCTATGAATTAAATCTTGTTTCAGAGGAAAATATTCAGATTAGACATAATGCTCTAGAAGCTTGCAGACAGTTCATAAATAAAAAACTTGATAAAGAACTTTCTGGACAATATTTGTTTAGAGTTATTCCTTTTCCACATCACATTCAAAGAGAGAACAAGATGCTTACTGGAGCAGGAGCAGACAGAATGCAAACAGGAATGCAGTTGGCTTTTGGAAAAGCTGCAGGAAAAGCAGCTATTGTAAACAAAGGAAGAAAAATATTCTTCATTGCTCTTCCAAATGAAAAAGCAGTTAAATTTGTTAGGAAGTTATTAGCCCAAGTAAATTCTAAGCTTCCAGGAAAAACAAAAGTTGTGCATGAAGTTAAAAAATAAGATAATTTTTAACTACTTAATGATGACAAAATAGAAACATTTATAAAGTTTAGATTTTTAGAATTATTATAGAAAATGACTTTAGAAGATTTAACAAGATATGAATCAGCTGCAGTAGCTGCTTCAAATGTAAAAAAAGACAATCAATTAGCAGTTGTAGCTTTAGGTGATTTTTATAAAAATATATTAGATGAAGATGATCCAATTATAAATAAATCATTACAAGAAGCTGCTTCAGGCGGAGAAGCTGGATTAACAAATTACGGTGTTGCTCAAGCAATACAAAGTTATTCTGGAAAATATGAAAAAGCATTTAATTCAACAAAATTCTCTGAGCTTGTTAATTACTTAGAAGAAGGATATAGTATTCCTGAAGAAGCTAAAAGTGCACTTTCAGAGTATAATGAATCAACATTAGAAGATTTATCTAAGAAAACAAAAGATAAAGAAATTTCTGATGAAGATAAAGAAAAAATTGGAAAAGCATATCAAGCTATAAATACTCTTAGAGATAGAAAATTAAGAGAAAAAACACTTTCTATTTTTAATAGTTTAACAACACAAACTTTAGAGAGTTTATATCCTAAAGAAAATTCTGAAGGAGAAACAGCATAGTTAACCAACTATGTTTTTTACTAACTGAGCCATTGTTTCCATAAAATCTTCAGTTCTTTCTTGCCACATATCTACTTCCACTCCTTTTAAGTCATTGGTTTCTCCGTGAGCAATTTTTTTATGTAATAATAATAAATCTCTATACCAAAGAACATATTTCATTTTTAGTTTTCCTTTATTGACAAAAGTTTCTTTTAAATCTCTAGGAATATGTTCTGGAGAAGCTGGTGGAATTTTTGCAGCAATTAAAGCTGCATGAGCAGTATCAACCATTGCCCAATATAATCCTTCTACAGAATTCATTTCAGATGCTTTGCTCCTTGCCATATGCATAGGAGCTCTTTGAAGACAAGCATGAATTGCTTCTGGTGTTGATTTTATTTTTCCTTCAACTAAAAGATGCTTTAAGGGTTCAAAAAATCCTGCCATATCAATCATTGGCTCTCCATATCTTATAATATTTATAACAACAGGATCACCCCTTATCAAATCTTCCCACCAGGTAGTTAGTTTTATTGTATTGATATGTAAATCTTTTTTATAAGGATTAGCTCTTAGAAGCTTATCTAATTCTTTCCTATACCATGTTATTAACTCCTGATCCCATTTTACAGAAGCATCATCGATTATGATAACTATATCAATATCTGAACCTGCAGAAGAAGATTGTTTAACACTTGAACCAAATAAAACTATTGATTTGATAAGTTTGTCAAATTTTTTATATGCCTTGATAGCAAAATCCATAGCAATTTCTGATTCATCTTTAATATTTAATGTTGGATAATTTTTTTTCTCTTTTTTTGATTTGGATTTTTTCTCAGATTTCTTTTTTAAATTTGAAGAACTTTTTTTCTTTGCCATATTCACACTCTTTTCAAAACCTACGGTTTTTACTCCTGACCTCGCTATTTGTTGAGGCGATACGCGAAATCACTCGCCCCTCAAGCGACTTCCTTTTATTGCCTCTGATGGAAGTCTGAAAACCATACGTTATAATTATGTTAAGTTTATTTGGTTTTTAAATATTTTTAATTTAGTAGTGTGTTGTATGATTAATCTAAAAAAGAAAATTTAAGGAAAAAACATAGATTTCAAATTTGATTTTAAAGGATTGGAATGGTATTAATCTTTTTGAACTTCCTTCCAAATATCAAAAGTCTTTTTAGCAATTATATTCCAACCATTAACTTTCTTAACATAATCTAACGCATTTTTGGAATATCTATCTCTAAGTTTTTTTGATTTTAGCATTTTAATAATTGCTTTGTAAAAATCCTCTCTTTTTTTAACAGCAATTCCTGCCTTGCTATTTCTTATTTCTGCGCCAAGCCCCTCGATATCTGTTACAATTGCTGGTGTTCCTGTTGCAAAACCGTGAGCCAATACTCCTGATTGAGACTCTGATTTGTAAGGTAAAACCAAAACATCAAAACTTCTCAACCTTCTGTAAAACTCCTCTGAACCATAGTCTTTGACAACAAGAGCAATATTACGACTAACAGGGCTTTCCATGATAACCTTCATTAACTCACTTATGTAAATTTTTGTTTGAGGGGCAAACAATGGTTTAACCTCTAAAACAAGTTTTGCATTAGGAATTTTCTTAATAACTTTTGGCCATTGTCTAACTAATGTCCTAAAACCTTTCCTTTCATCAGCCAATCCAGCAGAACCAACAATCAAATCATTCTTACCATAATCCATTTCTTTCCTTATTTTGTCTTTGCTCTCTTTAAAATCCTCTCTTGAACCATGAGGCAACACATAAATATTTTTAGGTTTCCAGCTGATATTAGAAGGCAAAGAATTTTTTTGATAGTCTTCGTGCAAAATTCCTGCATCCAAAATCTTCAAAGATTCTGAAACAAATTTTTTATGGGGTGGCTTTAATTTTCTGTAAACACTATGATAAGTCATTACAACAGGAATACCCCTCTCCCTAATCATCTTTATCAAATCAATAACTCTCTGATTATTATCTCCATAAGTTTCATACATACCGTATTCATGCTGAATATGAACAACATCTGGTTTTTCTTTCTTAACAACTTCAAAAACTTTATAATGCCATTTTTTATCAGACTCATTATCTATGATTGGATAATCAGCCAAGGTCGCATCAGTATGAGCTATAATTTTAATTGATATTTTTTTATTTGTTTTCTTAAAATACTTTTTCAAAGCAGAAATATAAGAGTCTGAATAGTAAGCAATACCACATGAACGGGTTAAATAACTTGAAATCCACACCACCTTTTTCATATTAAGATAGGCAAAAAGTCACTTATATATGTTTTTAGTGTTATCAACCTTTGATTAGTTGTTTTTATATACTTGCTCCCAAAAAATAAATCTCTCATTTATTTAATAAAGAAAATAAAACTTTATGAAATGATCTTACTAAAGCTATACCAAAAACAGGGTTTTATTAATTATACTCGTCATAGTAATCTATAGAATTATTAGAAAAAATAAAATTACATACAAATTAATAGAAAAGTAGTCATGTAACACACTATAATTTAGTAGGTTTGTTTAATTATGTTTAAATCTAGGAAAATTGCAAAGCAATTTTCTATGATATATTTTAATAATTAGTTTGTTTGAGCATTCTCGTCTGAATTTATTAATTTTTTTGGAGTTTTTTATTTTAATTTTTTATTAATTTTTATGAATTGGTTAATATTTATTCCATAGGTTTTCCAGACATTCTGCTTCCTTGTGCTACTTGACGTTGTCCTCCAAGTTCTGTTGGCAATTGTGAAAAACCTGGTATTCCATAAGTCTCAAAATGCCCTTGAGGCAACATTTGTCCATAACCACCAAAATAACCTTGCTGATAACCGAGAGATTGATTCCAGTAAGGAGCCATTTCCATAGAATAAATCGGAGAGCCGAGAGCTTCAAAAGTTTCTTTTACAGGAGAAGTTTTAAAATGTTGAAACCAATTTCCTGCTTCAATGATTTTTTTTGCTTGTTCTCCCTCTTTTCCAAGTTTTTTTAACATTTCTTTCAAAGGAACATTTCCCATTCCCATAGGCAATTCAGTATGCTCTCCTCCAAAATTATCTGATAAATGAACATGCTTTACAAGAGGTTTTACAGCTTCTGTTTCTTTGATTATATCCTCTGTTTTGTAGCCATATTTTCTCATCATATTTATATGTCCTACATCCCAAGTAACTCCTATAACTCTTTCAGCTGCTTTTCTTGCTTTCTCTTTATCCATACCTTCTTTAACAGCTTTTTCAATAAATTGTTTTCTTGCTTTTTCTACAACATCTTTAAGTTCTTTTCCAGTTGAAAAAGCACCTCCAGCAGGAGGATTCTCAACACTAATAATTGGAGATTTATCTTTGAATTTTTTATAAGAATTCCATGCAACATTTCCAAAAGTTCGTACTGTTTTTTCTTTAGCAAAGTCATCTAAAGGTTTGATTATTTCAGGAGTAGACAAAGAGTGCAATAGTTCTATACCTTCATCAATTATTTCTTTTTTTATCTCTGCATTCTCATAACTTTTTTTATTCTTATTTATTTGTTCTGCCTTGGATTGTATTTTTTTATAGAAATTTTCTATTTTATGTTTTTCTACTTTAGGTACATTATCATAAGCAAGTGAAAACATATCTTTTAAACTTCCATAAGAACTATCTAAAAATGTTGAACCTCTGTTATAAGAGGATATTGCATTTTTTTCTTCAGTAGTAAGTTCTTTCCCAGCTCTTTTTTCTGATTCTGCTAATTTTTTTAATATTTTTGTTTTGTCTACAGCATCTCCTCCAATATCTGAATAATATGCAACCTGCCTTAAATTTTCATTCCAGCTATGTTCATTTTGTTTTTTTATTTCTCCCTGTATAGTAACTTCTGTTTCTTCACCAGGATATTTTTTTTCTTTAATGGGAATTTTATTTATTGAACCTGATTCTGTATTTATTATTAGGACTTCTTGTGGTTTTTTTCCTGGAGTTGTTATTTCTTGAGGAATAATTGCAGAAGAATGAAATGTTACTGGAATATTTCCTTTTGGATTTAGTTCATGTCCTCTTTCAATTGCTTGAGTCATTTGTCTTTCTGTTGCTTCCCTATTATTCTCAGAGAAACCTTGTTGTGTTATTCCTGAAGCTTCTACTACAGGACCATGAAGAGTAATTTCTGTTCCAGTAAGTTTACTTAAACGGTTAATTTCTTTTAAATGTTGTTTTGGAATTGATTCGAAAATCTCAGGACTTACACCACTTAATTCTATTTGTTTTATTCCTGTAGATAATTTTGAAGATGCTTCTTGCAACATATTTGCTGTTCTTAGGTCTGTTGTTAATCCAAGGCTTCCTGCGCTTGTTCTGTAGCCAGTAAAAACATCTCCGTAATTAGGTTTTAAACTAGAATAACCTCCTTGATAAATATCACTTATTGTATAATCACCTTTTTTTACCATTTGTCCAGCTATGCTCGTTTATTTAATTGAACTATGTTATTATATAGTTAAATGTTCTTTAAAATCTTTTGCTAAATGAATAAAACTATGCTCTATATTTGTAATTTTTATGTCTAATTTGATAATTTTAGAACTTAGAGTGAATAAGATAGTTAATACAAGAACTAATATTGCTTGTTCAAATGTTGGCGACTTACCGAATATATACCACAATGCTACTGCTATTGAAACCACCACAAGAATCCAAATTATTATATCTATTAATTTCATTTTAAGAATGAAACTATTATAATTATGAAGGCTAATATTAATAATATCCAGATAATAATGTCTCTCCAATCCAATCCCTTTTTCATATTATAATTAAGAAATTATTATTTAAAATAATTGTGTTATTCTGTTTTTCGTAATTTATATTCTTTATATCTTTCATCCTCTTGTTCAAATGGTAATCTTCTTTCTTGATTCATAAATCCGACATTCATTCTGTCTGTATCAATGTCTTGTTGATTTATTATAGTGTTTTCTGTTGGATTGAGGAATAAATCTCTTTCTGATTCTTCATGAACTCTTAAAGGTCTTAATGTTGTATTGTTCTGATATTTGTCTCTTGTGTTTTGAGTTGTCTGGGAGATATTGTATTTTAAAGGTTCATTTTCCTGCTCTTGATTTGTAAATAAAGGATTAAAACTTTGCTCTAAATTTCTTTCTTGAAACTGGTTTGTAATTTTGTTTAGATTTGTTGTTGGAATTTCTTTGACTTCTGTGTTAAAAGATTGAGAAAAATTATTAAATTGGTTCTGATTTTTTTTAACTTCTCTTTCTTTTTTTATTTCTTCTTCTAATTCTGATTTTTGTTCTCTTCTATTTTCAGATTTATTTGTTAAATTATCTTTAATTTTCTCTTTTAATTTTTTCCACTCTTTTTCCAAATTTTTTTCTGCAGAATTCTTAGAAGTTTTTTTCTTATTCTTTATTTTTTGATTTTTCTTCTTTTTCTTAAAATCATTTTTTTGTTTTTTATTTTCTTTTTGTTTATCTTTCATTATGCTCTTGTGTATAACTCGGCATTGAGAACCACCAGCGGGTTCTTCACAGCTCCTGCAACCCAAATCCCTAATTGCCTTAGATGGATTTGAATGATAACCTTTTTCTTTGAAATCACGGCTCCTGCAACCACCAAGTTATTATGTATAACTTGGCATGCCGTGAGCTTTTTTGTAAATATCAAAAAAGTTAAATGCTGAATCAGAAGCTTCTTCAGCTGTTAATGGTCTTATATGTTCTTTTTCAATAAAATTATCTGATTTGAGTTCTTGTGCTTTCTTTTTTTGTTTTGTTTCTTTTTTTTCTTTTTTCTCTGGTTTCTTTTCTTTGTTATATGCTCCTATTAAAGCTAAAAAGGGATTTGAAGTATCTTTTAGTTTTTCTTGTTTTTCTTTGGATTTTGTATCTTCTTCCAAAAAGAAATTTATCTCTTCTTGTAGTTGTTCCAAACTTTCAGTAGTTGTTCCTTCAATTAATTTTAAAACATCCTCTATTTCAGAGTTTCCAATTTCTTCTTCAATTTTTTCTAATTCTTGGTCATTTAATGCATAAGCTTTGAAAGTTATTTCTGTTTTTCCTCCAAATGCATAATGTGGTTGTTGTGCAACTCTCTGAGGTATTCCTCTAAAATTAAAGTCCACTAACACACAAGCATAATAATTTCTTTTTAATGTTTTTTGAAAACTTTCTTTTGAAAATTCTGCCGGAAGTTTTCCGTTTAATGCCTGTTTTTTTATGTCTATTTTATTTTTCCCAAATAATGTCAATTCCAAAAGAATTGTATTAAATGCTTTAACTAAAGATGGATTTTTTTCAGAACCCTTCATTTCAAGTTGGTGTGCTGCTTTTAAATAAGGTTTTGCCCAACGAGAATATAATTTCAAGCTATTAACCTGACTTCTTAAATAATTTTTTTCAAGTTCATATCTTTTTTTAAGTTCTTTTTTAGATTGTTCAAGCCAAGTGTTAAATTCCATAATTCTTGGTCTTAGAACTCTTTTTACTCTTTCATTTAAATCAAGCTTACTGACATCTTTTTCACTATCTACAGCTAAAAAAGCATCAATTAAAGTTTGAAAACCGCCCTGCATAGCCATTGGTTTTATTGCAGAATTTCCTTTCTGAATATCTACTTTATCCATCCAGACTTGTTTTAATGCCAATTTTGCAGATTCACTTTTACCTTTATCTTTTGATTCTAAATTTTCATAATGTTGCAATCTCATCCTGAACTCTTTTAAATCATAAATAATATTTAATACACTTCTTAGAACAGTGTTTATATCTCCTAATAATTTACTTCCTTGTTGTTGCATAATTGTTGCTCTTTGTCCTAATTCAGCGAAGTGTCCGCTTCCAGGAGAAGATGTAAAATTATCAACAAGTTTCTCTGTTTCAAAACCAAAATCATTCATTAAATCTAAAATGAAGAAATATATTGGCTCTAATTGTTCTGAAGAGGAATCATAGACTATTTTGTGTTCTACTTCTGGCTCACCTTTCTTTTTATAATAAGGAACAATTTCCCCAATTATTTCAGAAACTGCTTTTGCTTCTACCATTAATTATTCTAAGAATATTTGTTTAAAAAATGTTTGTATTGGGTTGTCTAATTATGCTGTATAACTAAATTTAAAAATAAACAACACTTAATTATATTATGAGTTTATTTAAATTTGGAAGAAAAAAAGATGTTCTTGATTTGACAGAGAGATATAAAAAGCAACAGGCGAAGTTGAAAGAGATGGAAGAAGAGAAAAAAGAAAGCAGTTCTGAAAATTCTGGAGCTTTTAATTTTTTGGGGAATATGGCTTCAGCTTCAAACCAGTCTTCTGATTTTCAAACAGAAAATTCTGAATATGTTGATATTTCTGGAGACAGAAAAAGAAAATTTGCTAAAAGGCTTGTTGACATGACAAATAAACTTGAAGATTTGTCAAACCAAATTTACCATTTGCAACAAAGAGTCGAAGTTTTAGAAAAAAAAGCTGGTGTTTGAATAGATTTATTAATGTTATTTGTTTTTTGTTTTTATGAAATATAATATCTACAAATTTTCTTCCTTATTAAAGAACAAAAGATTATCTTATTTAATTGAAGACGATTATTTAAAAAATTCAAAATATTATTCTGGAATTCACAATTGTTTTGTGTTAATTGTGACAGAGAATGATAAAAAGATAGCAAATGTATTATTTTTTGAAGATCCCTGTTTACCTTATATTTGGAGGCTAGGACATATGCAAGTAAATAAAAATTTTAGAAGAAAAGGCATAGGTTCTAAGATGATAAAAGAAATCAATAAATATATTAAATCCAAAAAAGGAAAAAAAATAATTGTTTATGTATCTAAAGATAATACTAAAGCTAGAAGCTTTTACAAAAAGAATGGATTTATTAATAAATACTTACTTAAAAAACATAAATTAGGAAAAAAAGATATGTATTTAATAAGTAAATTTTTAAAATGAATTCAAAAAATCTTGAAAAAAAGGCTCGCGCTTATGCATTAAAAAATGCACTGGCTTATGATGGAAAAGCCCAACAAGGAGCAGTGATTTCTTCGTTGTTTCATGATGGTTTGAAAAAAGATGAAGTAAAAAAATATATTAAAAAAATTTCTGAGATTTTAAAGGAAGTTAATTCTCTTTCATTAGAGAAACAAAAAAAGGAATTTGAAAAATTAAAAGATTTTGTGAGTGAGAGAAAAGTTCGTGAAGGACTTCCAGAACTTCCAGGTATTGAAGAAAAAAAAGGTGTTATAATGAGATTTGCTCCTTCTGCTTCAGGACCATTACATGTCGGACACGCAGCTACTGGTTGTATTTCTTTTTTATATGTGAAAAAGTATGGCGGAAAATTTTATGTAAGAATTGAAGACACAAATCCTGAAAATGTTTACAAACCAGCTTATAAAATGCTTAAAGAAGAAAGCAGGTGGCTTTTTGATAATAAAGCTAAAATTATAATTCAGTCAGACAGAATGGAAATTTATTATGAATATGCTAAAAAATTAATTAAGAAGAATGCCACATATGTTTGTACATGCTCTTCTGAAGAATTCAAAAATTATGTTTCAGAAAAGAAAAATTGTCCTTGCAGAAAATTGGATATAAAAGAAAATCTAGAGAGATGGAAAAAAATGTTAGATAAAAAAGGATTTAAACAAGGAGAAGCAGTTTTGAGATTTAAATCTGGAATGAAAAACAAAAATCCTGCTTTTAGGGATTTTCCTTTAGCAAGAATTAATGAAACAAAGCATCCTAAAACAGGAAACAAATACAGAGTTTGGCCATTAATGAATCTAGCTGTTGCTGTTGATGATATAGAATTAAAAATGACCCATGTTATAAGAGCAAAAGATCATAAAGATAATGCTGAAAGACAAAAAATGATTTTTAATGCTTTAAATAAGAAATTTCCCTGGACAGAATTTTTAGGAAGATTAAAATTCAAAGATTTAGAATTATCGACAACAAAATTCAGAAAAGGAATTGAGTCAGGAAAATATTCTGGATGGGATGATAAAAGATTGCCAACAATTGCTTCATTAAAAAAACAAGGTTATAAACCTCGTGCATTTTGGAAATTTGCAGAGAGAGTTGGCTTGTCAAAAAGCGATAAAGTCATTGATAAAAAAGAATATTTCCTGCTTTTAAATTATTTTAATAGAACATAAAAACATTTTTAAATGCAGTTGTTTTATCTAATTTAAAGGAGTGATGATGGAAAATAAAAGAGGACTTTCAGCTATTGTGATTACAGTTATTTTAGTAGCATTAGTTTTAGTTGCAGTAGGAGTTGTTTGGGCTGTTGTAAATAATTTAATTCAAACAGGCACAGAAAGTAGTGAAATGGAAGGAAAATGTTTAACATTAGATTTAAGAGCTACAAAAGTGTCTTGTACAGATTCAAATCCAGATGTGTGTAATGTAACATTTGAAAGAACAGGAAGTGGTTCTCATGAAATTGGAGGAACAAAGATAGTATTTAGAGATTCAACAACAGATGAATCTTCTTCAGTTATTGATGTTTCAGGAAATATACAAAGATTAGTTGGAAAAACTGAACCAAATATTAATACAACATTAATTGATCCAGATGAAGTAGAAGTAACAGCTTATTTCATAGATGACTCTGGTAATGAATATCTATGCTCACAAACAATACCTTTTGAATTTTAATTTTTTATAATATATACTTCATCGTTTTTTCTTACCTTAGGTAATTTCAATCCAACTTCTTCTCCTTTGTTTGCTTTGCTTATCTGATTATTTTTTATCTCCATAGAATTCACTTTTGCTTTTTGTATTCCTGTTGTCTTTCCTATTATAACAATTTTGTCTCCTGTTTGCAATCCTGAAGAGAGTTTTACTGTTGCTACTTTTATTTTAGGATAATAATGCAACACTTTTCCAATGAATTTTTTTCTCTCTATTGCCTCACTATTTTCTGTTTTTGTAAAATCGTCAGCTGTAGGAAGAGAAAGATAAAAACCAGAAGAAAACTTTCTATTGTAAACCTTTTTTAATTCTTGAATTCCTTCTTGAATTTCTTTTTTTGAAAGTTTTTTATCAAGTGCTTTTCTGTAAACTCTAATTACTGTATCAACATATCTTGCATCTCTGCTTCTTCCTTCAATTTTGAAACATCTTATTCCTGCTTTTTTCATTTTTTCAATAAAAGGCAAAGTGCATAGGTCTTTTGCAGAAAAAATTTTATTATTCTGAACTTTTAATTCATTTCCTTGGTCATCTTTTACGGTGTATGTTCTTCTGCAAGGATGCAAACACTCTCCTCTATTAGCAGATTTGTTAAATAAAAATTGACTTGTAAAACATCTTCCTGAAACTGCAACACACATTGCTCCATGTGCGAAGCATTCTACCTCAAGTCCAAGTATTTTTGAGATTTCTTTTATTTGCTTTAGGTTTAATTCTCTTGCTAAAACAATTCTTTTTGCTCCTAGATTTTTGTAAAATTTTGCTGCTTCAATATTTGAAACTGACGCTTGTGTTGAAATAAAAAAAGGGATTTTATATTTTTTACATAATTTAATAACAGAAAAATCCCAGCAGATTATTGCATCAACTTTTCCTTTAACTTTTTTTATTATTTTTCCAAGTTTAGATATTTCTTTATTGTAAATTATTGTATTTAAAGTTAGATAACGTTTGATATTTTTTTCTTTGCATATTTTTTCTATTTTTTCCAAGTCTTTTATCCTAAAGTTTTTTGCTGTTGCGCGCATTGAAAATTCCTTGAGACCGAAGTAAACAGCATCTGCTCCTGCATTTATTGCTGCTACTAACATTGAAAAATCTCCTGCAGGAGCTAAAAGTTCATATTTAGATTTCATTTTAAAGTATCCTAAAACGTTTTAAGATAAAAAACATTAATAACCAAATTCCTATAACTAGAGCCCCTAAAATTTCTAAAATATAATCAGAATTTTGTGAAGGTAGAGAAACATTCATTCCATAAATTCCTGCAATAAGAGTTGGAATTGTTAAAAAAATTGTAAAGACAGTTAAAAGAGTAACTTTTTTGTTTAAATCATTTGAAAGTTTTGTTGAGTAATATTCTCTCATATTTGAGATAGATTTAAGAGTATATTTACAAAGTGTAAGTGTTTCATTTAAATCAATAATTAAATCTTCTATTGTTGCCTCATCTTTTTTGAAAAGTTTTAGTGTTTTTTCCCTAAGGGTTCTATTGTAAGTTTGTATTATTGCTCCAAATGAAGAAATATATTGATTCAACTTATCTTCTTCTTGGATTAATTTCACGATATCTTTATCTGTCAGAGTTTTCAAATCTTTTTTATTCTTTTTTATTTCTCTTATTGTTTTTCTAACAGATATTTCAAATTTTCTTGAGATAAAAAATAAAATTCTCAATAATTGTTTTGAGAAAGAAAAATTCTCTTTTTCATTTTTCATGTCTAGTATTTGATTAATAATTTCTAGGGGATATTTTGATAAAGTTATGAAAGCTTCTTTTGAATAGATAACTAGAAAAGAACAATCATATTCTGGAGGAATGTTTTCTGTCGGAGTGGTTATGAATATGTAAATTTTTTTATCAATCATTTCAAATCTGGAGTTTTCATGAATGTCTAAACCATCCATTAAATTTTCCTTATTTAAATTGAATTTTTCTATTAAGAAGTTTATTTCTTTATTTGAAGGATTTACAACATTAATCCAACATCCTTTTGAATATCTTTCTGATTCTTTAAACTGCTGTTCATTCTTTTTTTTAATATAATATTTTATCATAGATTAATTAAAAAGATTAACTTTAAAAATTCTATTTTTTTTAAATTTCTATGATAGCTATAAATTATGGGAAATGTCCCCATCATTGTTAAGAAAGATTTCTTTAGCTGTGCAAACCTTTTTAATTCTAATTCAATATTAAATAAATATGGTGGTTGTAGTTTAGTGGCAGAACGTGTGGTTGTGGTCCGCAAAACCGGAGTTCGATTCTCCGCTTCCACCCTTTTAAAAAATGAAAACTTCAAGAGTCAAAGGTTTTAATGATTATACAGGAGAGAAAGCTGAAAAACGAGAAGCAATTAAAAAAGTCATAGTTGGAACTTTTGAAAAATATGGATTTGAGCCAGCTGAAACACCTATCATTGAAAGAGAAGAATTTGTTAAAAAAGGAAATAGACAAGATGAAGCTATTTCTGATATTTTTAAGTTGAGAGATAAGGGGAAGAGAAAACTTGCTTTGAGATATGAATTTACTTTTCAATTGAAGAGGTTGATGAAAAATAAAAAATTGCCTTATAAAAGATATCAAATTGGTCCTGTTTTTAGAGATGAGCCGACTTCAGTGGGCAAGAACCGTTACAGGCAATTTATTCAATGTGACGCTGATATTGTTGGCACGTCGAGTTCAGTGACGCGAGAAGAGGCAGAAATTTTAGCATTATCAAATGAAATAATTTCAAAATTAGGAATAAGGCCAATTATTTTGATTAATAACAGAAAACTTTTGAATGAAATCTTAGATGAATTTAAAATTAAAGAAAAAGATAAAGAAAATGTTTTAAGGGAAATTGATAAATATGACAAGATTCCTGAAAAAGAAATTAAGAAGAATCTGAAAAAATATAATGCTGAAAAAATTATTGGTGTTTTAAAAAAAGGAGAGAATTATTTTAAAAAATTTGAAAATTATAAAAAAATTATAAGCTTGATGGAATATTGCAGAGCATTCGGATTTGAAGTTTTATTTTCTCCAACTATTGTAAGAGGTTTAAGTTATTATGATGGGAATGTCTTTGAAATTAAATCTAAAGAAATAAAAGAGACACTTGTTGGTGGAGGGAGTTATACTTTCAACGATGTTTCTTGTACTGGTATTTCATTTGGATTAGAAAGATTATCTCTGCTTTCAAAAATAAAACCAGAAAAAGAAAAAACAATGGTATTGTCGATAAATCAGGATGTAGAAGCAATTAAAATTACACAGAAACTAAGGAATAAAAATGAAAATGTTTCTATATTTTATGGAAAACCATCAAAAGCTTTAGATTATGCAAATTCTAAAAATATAGATAAAGTTATTTTTGTGGGAGAAAAAGAAGTTAAGAAAAAGAAATTCAAGGTAAGAGATATGAAGTCTGGCAAGGAAAAATATGTCGGATTTAATCAGTCTGCATGATATAAATATTTATAAATTTCAAAGAAAATAAAGAAGAATGGGATGTTCGCATTGCCAAGACATATGGTTTAAAAAACATGGAACAGAGTTTATTATAAATTATGAGGATTCAGAATATGTTGTTCCAGACATAGATTTATTCCAAAAGATTGAAAAGAATAAAACAAGAGAAACTATTGAGAAGATATCACAAACTGCACCTCCTCTTTTCAGGATAAAAGAGAGGATTAAAGGTCATCCTCCAATAAAATTATCTCCTAAAAATTTTAGAAATATGGGTTATTCTATTATAGGTTATTTATTAAATACAGGAGAACTTGAAAATTATAAACAGGATTAAATTTATTCAACTTTAATCTCCATTTTCTCTGCACTCTCACCTAAAAAAAGTATTAAACAAAGTTTTTTATAGAAACAGATATTATAATTAATATGGCTAAAAGGAGGTTAAGTTTTTGGGATATTATAGCATGGATTATTCTTTTTCTTATACTTATGTGGTTGATATTAAAAGTTTTAGGGGTGATTAAGACACCAGAATTGGTTGAATATGCACCTATTTTTGGAGCAGTTTATCTTGTTGGGTGGGCAATGCACAAACTTGATAGCGCTGTTAGTGATGTAAAAGACTTAAAAAGATTCACAAGGGAAACTGTTAGTGAAATCAACTCTATAAAGACAAAATGCATTAAAAATCATGGTTATTGATTTTATTCCACTCTTATTTCTCGTCTCCATGAATTTTGCCCTTCTTGAAAATCTTTGAATGATTTTACTTCTAAAGGTTTGTTAAATAAAGGGCAATTAAGAACAAAAGTTTCAAATTCTCCTCCTTCTCCTGCTGGATGAATTTTATATTTTTCTTTTAATTTTTTCACATCTTCAATAAATTTCTTATCTATTTTTCTGCCAAGCCAGGATTTATCTAAAGGATATGCAAAAACACCTGTAACTATAACCTTAAAATCAGAATTAACAATTTCTTCTAAATATTTAATTTCGTCTTTTTTCCAAAGGGGATTAAAACATTTTAAATTTAATTCATCACAAATTTTCTGAATTCTTGATTTTTGATAATTTGAAGCAACAGCACCAGTTGCAATTCCTTCGATTTTATATTTTTTTTTCGCTTTTTTTATTGCTAATTTTAAATCCTTTAGTTCTTTCTCTTTCTCTCCTTTTGTCTTTTTAATTATTAGAGGAATATTCATAACTTTAGATTGTTGTTTGACTAATTTTATATTAGGAGTATGAAACATATAACTTTCTTTGTTTTCTGAAAAAACAGATATTAAACAAGTTAATTCATAATCTTGTTTTTTTGCTAAGTATGCTGAATAGCAAGAATCCTTTCCTCCTGAAAATAAAACCCCGACTTTTGTCATAAAGAAGAAAATTTATTGGCTTTTAAATATATTATCTAATAAACAAAAATCTTTCAAAACAGGAGTAAAACACAGAGAGTTTCTGATTTTATTTAATTAATCTACAGTTGCTATTAGAATAATTTCTAATTCAAAATGATCATTAACAGGATCACAGATTATACTTTTTTTATATCATAAATTCTTTTTATTTTTTTACTATCTTTTAATGTTTCTTGGGCATGTTTAAAGAGAGATTTATGAGCTTCATCTCCTAGTCTATTATAGACATCATAATATTCTTTTCCTTTTAAAGAAATAATATATTGTTTTTTGCTTTTACCTTCAACTTCTATCATTTATTCACCTATTGGATTTGAAAAATCTTTTTCTATTTTCTCAAGTCTTTTTTTCTCTTCTTTGTTCATATCTTTTACTTTTTCATTTAATTCTTGTTTTAAGTCTGCAAAAGGATCTGGATTATGTTTCAAATAAATTTCTTTTAGCCAAATATAAATTTCATCAAAATGTTTTTCCTGGTCAAGCCAGATTTTCTTTTGATTTTCTAAGTGAAGCAGTGAAGAAAAAGAAATTACTTTTTCTTCTTTGTTTTCTCCTACAAATTCTGATAATGAAATTTTTTTCGCATCTTTGTTTTTTTTGAAATGATTAAAAAGTTGAGAATAAATTTGCTTTATCTTATCCCTGATATTAATTTTTTTCTTTGATATCGAAAAAGAAGATTCCATTATGGTGTTTTTCTTTATTATTTCTTTTTTTATTCTTCTGTTCTCTGTTTTAATTGCTTTATTTAAAGATTGCATTAATTCCTGTAAAGTTACTCTTTTGAATCTTGGTAAAGGAGTTTTTGGAAACAGTTCTGGAATTTCTTCTTCAAGTTCTATTTTTTCTATTTGGTAATGCTGTTTTTCCTTTTTTCCAAACAAGATTTCATCTATGCTCTTTATGTATTTATTTAGTAAAATTTCTGTTTTTATTTTTAATAATAAAGACGCTGCTAAGAGGACTTGGCTTGAAATAAAAAAATCTGCTTCTTCAATTTCCCGAATTTTAGCTAAATATTTATCTGAAAGCAGGGTAATATTTATGTCCCATGGATCAAGCTGTTCTGTATTAATCAAATCATAAATTATTTCCTGCCAACCTATTTCTCTCTTAAACAAAAGATCTTGAATTTGCTCTTGAGAAGTATTATTTTCGCTCATTTAGATATAAAAAAAATAGATTTTATAAAGATAGTGAAAATAGATATTGTAGTGACTATTTTTGTTTATATATTTTTTGTAGTTATTAAATATGACTTAACTTTAAAATAACTAATCACTACTCTTTACTGACTATGGCTTGTCATTCTCCAAGGGTAACATAACCGAAAGATTTATATAGATAGAATGATTACAATTAATATCACCTCTTTTTCCCCAGGAGAGGCTTCAAGTCTGCTGTTTTGTTGACTTGAAGAATCTCCCAGGGTTATAATAATTATTACAAAATAATCCAGTCTAAAATCTGGCACTGTTAATTAATAATTATTTTTTTGAAGATTCTTTTTTCAGCTTTCTTGTCTTCAAACTCTACTCGTTCATCTCAATGCTTATTGATTTTTTTCAGTTTGTGCACTTGAGCTAAACTCACTATAATGACATTTTCCACAATATAATCTTCCTTGTGAATTCATTAAAAAAGTTCCAGGACCGCAACGGGGACAGATTTTTTCTCTTATTATTTTATCTCCCTCTATTTTATATTTGGAATATTTCTTGCTAGTATTTTTATTTTTATGGGGTTTTTTTCCTTTTTTTGCTCTAGATTTTTTTGCCATTATTCTTCTTTTTCAACTTTATTTTTTTGAGTAGGTTCTTTATCTGGTTTTGCTAATTCTTGTTCCTTTGTCTCTTCTTTTTTTTCTTCCTGTTTGTTTTCTGTTTGTTCTTGAGCAGGAACTTTACTTTGTGATGAAGATTCAGTGCTTTCCTCTTTTTGTACAGTTTGTTTTTCCTCTTCAGCTTTTTTGGTTTCTAATTCCTTTTTTTCTTGCTCAATTTCTTTTTTTGTTTTTCTCTCTATTTTATCTTTATCTTCTCTTGAAGAATAAATATTAGCAACAATTTTAAAACTTTGAGAACCAAATTTTCCCAAAATATTTTTTATTTTTATAGATTCTACAGGAACTGAGAATTTCTCTGAAAGTAATTGGCTTGTTTCAGATTTTGTCGGGTTTGTTTGCGATTCAATATCTATAATAATCTCTTTCCTATTAAAAAAAGGATTTTCTTTTTCTTCTAAAATTTTTTTTATTTCCATAGAATTATTTTACTTTAATTGCAAAATTTCCTTTTTCTTTAATATTAAGTTTTTGAGCTATTTCAGATTTTTCTGGATTTGTAACTACAATTCTCCCTTTAAATACATCTGTTGATTCTTTAGAGTTACATCTAGGACATTTTTCCCCCTCATAAATTGTCTTACAAATTTTACATGCTTTTTGTTTTGTCATTTATTTCTTTTTTCCTTTAACAGCTTTTTCTGCCTCTTTTGCATTTGCACGAGCTGCCTTTTTAACTGCTTTTTGTTCTTTAATTTTATCTTCTTTAATCCAATCAAGCTTTCCTAAACCTGGCTGCCTCATTGTTAAACCAATCTTAACATCTTCTCCTTTATGGCTTATTGCCACAATTCTTGCTAGACATAAATCTCCTTTTTTTAGACTCCTTTTGCTTGATTTTCCTAATAAAGAGTTTGCTTTGCTAAAACTTACATAATCATCCATTGTCTGGCTTATGTGGATCATACCCTGCATAACTCCAAGATTCATGAATGCTCCAAAATTTGTAATTTCTGAAATCACACCATAAACTAATCCCTGCAACTCTGGTTTCCAAACTAATAATTTGAATCGTGAGTTGTAATAAGCTGCTCCATCTCCTGGAATCATAACTCCCTCTGAAACACCCATAATTTCTATTACTGAAATTACTTTCCCTAAATCTTTATTGTAAAAATTTGTATAGGTTTCTTTTAGCTGTTTTTCAATAGCTTCTAAAGTAGGAAGCCCAAAAAGCTTTGGCTCTACTCTTACATAATCTTCAACTTTAGTTAAGTAAAACATTTTATGAAAATTAGAGTAAGAAATGGTTTTTAAAGGTTATTATCAAAAAGATAAATTTTTTTAAATTAATAAAGCGTATATATTTTATGGGAATTGGCGAGAGAGATGAACAGGGAAGAAGAAAAATGATTGTTAGTTTTAAGCAATACAATTCTTCTATTGATGATGAGATATATGTTCAAATTTTAAAAATTAATGATAAGATAATTGCACGAGCATATTCTTCTAAACTTTTTGAATCTCCGCTAAAAGAATATAATGAGATGAATTATGACAACAATTACAATTATAATGGCAAGAAAAAATTAATGGATTATGATGAGTTTATTGAAACTCTTGCTGTATTGAATGGTTGTGAAGTAGAAGATAGAACTTTTAGAGAAGGTTTGTCTGCTGTAGAAGGAATAACTCAACTTGAAAAATTTATTAGACAACCTCCAACTTCTTCTTTCTCTTTATAATTAACTTTTGATTTTTTGTTTTATTTTTTATTTCTGCATCTAATGTAGCTATAATTAAATCTTTATTTTTTCTTGCATAATTTATTATTCCAGCATCAGTATTTTTGGTTTTCAAATCAAGCTCTTTGAATTTGGTTTTATTTTTTTCAAGAATTTTCAAGGCTGTCTGTGCTTCTAATCTTGTTTTTACAATTCCTTCAAGTTCTCTAATAACTTGCAGGGGAACTAGGATTTTTATTCCTTCAAGTTCTAATTGCTCAAAAAAATCAATTTTATTTCTAATACAGGATAAAATAAAACTGGTATCAAGTAATGTTTGTTTCATTTTATATATGGAGATTTTCCAAAAAATTTAATATTTTTTTAAAAATTTTAGACCCTCTTTTATTTCTTGAGAAAAACCAGAAAGCATATGCTATTATAATCAAAAATAATATAATTCCTATAATGATTAAATATTCCATAGATTAAACAGAAAAAAAGGATATAAAAAGTTATTCTAACAGATTCATTAATAACATTTATTAATACAATTTTCTTTTTTTAATCATGCAAGAAAAAGAGAATGTCCTTAGAATCTTTAAAGAAGCTAAGGAGGCTGTGAAAAAAGAAGATGCTGACAAACTTAAAGAATTAAGTGACCAAACAATTCACACTGCTTCAACAACTCAGGACCCTAATAATATTGCTGTAGCCACAATTGTATATTCTTTAAGTAAAATTGTTGGAAGAAAAGAATATAGAAAATATCCTGGGTGGAATAAATTCTACAAAGATATTAATAATTCAATGGATAATTTTATCAAATATTTGAAAATAGACGACGAGAAGAAGTTTAATAAAAGTTTAGTAAATTTAAGAAAAGCTATAAATAAACTTTCTGGAAAATTGAAAAAATATGTTCAAGATGTTTTTGTTAAGGCAAAAATAAACAAAGCTTCGAAAATTTATGAACATGGTATTTCTATGGAAAAAACTGCTTCTCTGCTCGGAATCACAATGTTTGATTTAGCAAGTTATGCAGGACAAAAAGAAGAAATTTCTGAACAAAAAGAAGCTAAAACTCTTTCAGTCAAGCAAAGAATTAAAACTGCAATGGAGATGTTTAGATGAAAATACTTATTGTTAGGCATGGAGAATCAGAGCGTAATGCAAAAATAAATGAAAATTTGGATTTGGGATTAACCAAAAAAGGAGGGGAACAAGCGAAATACTTGGGGAGAACTTTAAAAAAACAAAAAATTGATATAGATTATATTTATACCAGTAATCTTAAAAGAAGCAAAGAAACTGCAGAAATAATTTCTAAAATTATGGAGGTTCCAATTGAGAAAAATTTTGGGGAATTAAATGAATATCCTGGAGAATACCTAAGAAGAAGATTTAAAAATTTGTTTAATAAAAGGCTTAAAAAATTAAAAAAACTCCTGAAAGAGATAATTAAGGATAGACAAGAAGAAAAAACAATACTTATAGTTGCTCATGGAATTACGAATAAAATTATTATGGGATATCTAATGGAATTCCCTTTAAGAAAAAATCTACTTCGTTTTTCTCAAAACAATACAGGGCTAAGTGTTTTAGAGTGGAAAGAAAAGTATCAAAATTGGGGCCTAAGATTCTTAAATGATATAAACCATCTTCCAAAGGATTTAAAATGAAAATTAGAAAAGCAAAAAAAGAAGATTTGGAAAATTATTTGGAATTAAGAAAAAAATGGCTCAAAGAATATAGGAAAAGAATTAACAAAAAGAAATATATCAAAGAATTTAATGATATATTAAGTTCTAAAAAGAGATTTTTATTTATTGCAGAGGAGAACAAAAAAGTTATAGGTTTTTTGATTGGTAATATATATTTTCAAAATTATAAGAAGATAGGTTATATAGATGATATTTTTGTAACAAAAAAAGAAAGAAGAAAAAAAGTAGGAACTTCTTTGATTAAAGAATTCATTAAAATTTTAAGAAAAAGGAAAATTCACAAAATCAAAATTGGCGTAGAAATTAAGAATGAAAAGGCAATTGAATTTTATAAAAAATTAAATTTCAAAATTACATACTATGAAATGGAGAAAAAGATAAGATGAAAGCACTAATTTTTGATGCTAGCTCTTTGATAAGCCTTTCAATGAATGGCTTGCTTGGTGAATTGGAAAAACTGAAAAAAGTTTTTAGTGGAAAGTTTTTGATTACAAGAGATGTTAAAAGAGAAATTGTTGATAAGCCGATAAAAATTCCAAGATTTAAATTAGAGGCTCTTAGACTTAATAGATTGATTGAGAATAATGTTTTGGAGATGTCATCTTCTCTGGGTGTTGATCCTGAATTAGTTTCTAAAAAAACAAAAGAATTTGAGAATACAGCTAATTCAACTTTTGAGAGTGTTAAGAAAGATATCCATTTAATTGATGCCGGTGAAGCATCTTGTTTAGCGTTGAGCAGGTTGTTGGATGAGAAAAAAATGAAAAATATTATTGCTGTTGATGAAAGAACAACAAGAATGCTTAGTGAGAGACCGGAAAATCTTAAGAAACTAATGGAAAAAAAGTTACATACTAAGTTAAATTCTAAAAAAGAGAATTACAAATTTTTCCATGGATTTAAATTTATACGTTCTTCTGAGTTGGTTTATGTTATGTTTAAGAAAAAAATTATAGATGTTAAAAATGGTGTTTTAGAGGCATTGCTTTATGCTGTTAAATATAAAGGATGTGCTATTTCAAATGAGGAGATAAAAGAAATAAAAGGTATGAATAGCAAGAGTTAAAAATAATATATTTCTTTTTATAACAAGGGTGCGTCGCTTAATGGCAAAGTATCCGGCTCCAGTGAGAAAGTTTGGAAACAAGCTGTCTTATTAATAACGAGTGAACTCGTGAGAACCCGGAAGCTGGGGGTTCGATTCCCTCCGTGCCCATTTTTAATCTAAATTTAATCAATCTCCTTGACTTTACCAAAATCATAAACTTTGTCTTTGCCAACAACATGAACCCTGAAATTCATCAATGATTTCTTTGGAATTATTGAGAAGTAATCTTCGTATTCTTCGCTGATGCTGTTTATTGTTTGGCCTTCTATTGTTGTTAAAAAACTCGGCAAAATTATTATTTCTTTATTTTTGAATTTTCCTGTTAAGAAACATTTGTATTTTTCTCTTTTGATATTTTGCTTGTCTGAAAGAATAATTGAAGGATGGATGTGTCCTATAACTATTGTTTTTATTTTTTTGCCAAAAATTTCTGGAAATGGTTCGTGTCCGTGAGTGAAAGCTATATCTCCTTCTATATGATAATTTTGGAGTTTGTCGCTGAATGAATAATCTATTGTGTCATGATTGCCTTTTATTAAAATTATATTTTTGTCTTCAAATTTTTGTCTTAGAAATTCAAGAACTTCATTAAAATAGTTTTTCTCTTTCCATTCATAACTAAAAGAGTGTTTTATGTCTCCAATAAAAATTATTTTTTTTATTTTCTGTTTTTTTGATTCTATTTGTTTGAATGTTTCTTTAAGTTCAGAGATAACTTCTTGAACTTGATTTTCAGGCAATAAAATGCCTGATTGTTGAAGCTGGTACTCATAGCCAAGATGTAAATCTCCGACTGCAAGGATTCTCTTTTCAGGAAAGAATAATGTTTTGTCTATGAATTCATACATTATTTAAAAAAAGGAAAAGTGTTTAAAAAAGTAACTTGATTTTATAGTAAGCCCGCTTCGCATAAGGGTATTGCACTCGCTTGGAGGGCGAGGCTCTTCTGAGCATCCAGGTTCGAGTCCTGGAGCGGGCGTTTCTAAGAACCAGTGTTACAGGTTCGATTACCTCAAAACTTTTAATGTTGTTTGTGAGAAGGCACAGCCCAAGTTTTGGAGTATCAGAAATTTCAATTTCTGAGTATGGTGTGGACAATAAAAACTTATAATAAAAATACAAAATCTATCAGTATCTCAGATGAGTTTTTTGAATGAAAAATAGTTCGCCTATCAGCTCAAATTAATCCACAAA
>CAYPRJ010000002.1:0-78131 GCA_964413095.1 Candidatus Woesearchaeota archaeon | reverse complement strand
TTATTTTTTTATTATCTAATACCTCTTTAAATTCCTCGGTATTTTTATATTGATATATATATCATGAGAATTAAAAAAATTAAAAATAGTCTTTTTTTTAAAATTATTTTTAAGAATTTTTTCTTTTAATTTTTCAAAATTTTCTAATTGAAATTTAAGATACATTTTATTAATATTCTATATTTATCAAAACACAACCAACAATACTACCACAACTAAAACAGCCTGAACTCCATTAATCAAATACACAACATCTTTTTCATAAACTTTTTTGCTTGGTTTTATTTTTTTAAGTATTTTTATTGCAAGATGTTCTAACCCATAAATTTTTTCATAAGGCATTTCTAAGCTTCCATCTTCATTTGGCTTTGCAAAACTTTGTTTTTTTAATTTTCCTCTAACTTTTAAAACTACCTCTGCAAAATAAGGAATAAAAAACAAAAGTGCTATTTTTTCTATATTTCCTAAAATAGCAATTATAGCTATTAATGCTCCTACTGAGTAAGTTAAAATATCTCCAGGAAATATTTTTGCAGGAAATATATTAAATATATAAAACGCAATTAAACATGAAACCATAATTAAACATATTAAAGACAGCCAGCTATTTCCTGTAAGAAAAGTTGCTATTGTCAATCCCGATAATATTATAATTCCTTGCCCTGCTTCTAAACCATTATAACCTGCTAAAAAATTAAATGTTGCACCAGCTCCAACAATACCAAGAGGAATTAAAACCAAAGGATAAATTAAGCCAAGATTAATTCCCATTATAGTTGATTCTCCTGCATTTATTACAACAAGAGGAATAGAAGCAAAAAGAAGCAAAAAAATTCTAAATCTTCTTGGAAGTCCTCCTTCTGTCCATCCTAAAGCATCATCGACAAAACCTATAATTGCAGCAATTAATAAAGTTGTTAATAGCGCAAAAATTTCAATAGTTATTGTATCTGATTTTAGTATAAATGTCTTTATAGCAATATAAGTTAAGACTCCAAGTGTAAATCCAAAAACAACCATTAAACCACCAGAGCCAGCAACATTTTTTGGCTTGTTTGGTTTATTCATATCTCTCCATACAAGTCCAATTTTTTTTGATTTCTTAATCCAGATTGGTGTGAAAATCAAAGTAAGAAAAAAACCAAATAATAAAGGTATAAGTAATATTTCTTCCATTTCCAAGAAAATAAAAATTCATATTTAAATATTTCTTTATTGGAATAATAAAGGAGTGAGATGCACTTCAATTAATGCAGCAAGGATTAAAATTATTATTGCTATAAAAATTAAAATAATTGAATTTTCCATAACTCTAAATACTTTTTTGTCCTTTAGTCCATGTCTTAAAATACCTGCACCAAACATACCTCCTGCTAGTGCTGCTATAAAATATGCAGCAATCTCTGGAAACCCATGAATCATATATCTTAAAATTCCTAAAGGAACACTAGAAATTTCATATCTTGAGAAAATTCCAATAGCTGCAGCAATAACACTTGCATTCCAAGCTAAAATAAATATAGCTCCCGCGCCAAAAATCAAAGAAAAAACTAAAGTAAATATCATAACATAAATATTATTCTCAATTATTGAAAAAAACCGCATATTGCTTGTAGAAGTTTTTGAAGTTAATACTTGTGAAAATTCATATTGCGAAACACACCCTTCTATATTTCCAGGACTATTTATCATGCAGTATGTTTCTACTTGTGCATTAAGTAAAGTAGAATTTTGTAAGAAAATATACCATATTGAAAAAGCAACTATAAATCCTAAGAAAAGCCACATTAAAGAGTAAATAGCGTCGCTGTGTGCTCTCCAAACACCCTTAAAACTTTTGATCTCTTCATCTTCTCTTTCTTCTCTTTTTATTATAAAATACATAAAAGGCAAGGAGAACATAACACAAAAAGTTACAACAATTATTCCTGAAAATTCTGAAAGAACAGCATCATTTGAAAAAAACCAATGCACTAAGAGTATAGACAGAGAGGCATATATAATTCCAATAAAAAACATTTTCCATGGCCCCTTTTCAACTCTTTTTGGATTAACTAATGATTCAAGCATAAATTATTAAGAAAAATAGGTTTTTTAAATGTTCATAACTTTTTTAAAAAATGGATAAAAAAAATGAACTCAATAAAATTATAAAAGACATTAAAGGCATAAAAATTCAAGGAGCAAAAAATATTGCTAAAGCTGCTTTGAAAGCTTATTACCTTGCTCCTTCAAAATCATCAAAAAACAAACTCCTTTCTTCTCGTCCTACAGAACCAATGATGGAAAATGTTCTTGATTTAGCTGAAAAAGAAGTTCCTCGTGAACAAATATTAAAAGAATTTGAAATAACTCAAAAAAAAATAAATAAAACTGTTTTGAAGCTCATAAAAAATAAAGATGTGATTTTTACTCACTGCCATTCTACAAATGTTGTTAATTCCCTGATTCATGCAAAGAAAAAAGGAAAAAATTTTCAGGTTTATAATACAGAAACTCGCCCTTTGTATCAAGGAAGAAAAACTGCAAAAGAATTAAAAAAAGTTGGAATTGAAGTTACAATGTTTGTTGATTCTGCTATTGGAGTTGCGTTGTCAAAAGAGCAAGGAACAAAAAAAGTTGACAAGGTTTTTTTTGGAGCAGACGCTTTATTAAAAAAAGGTATAATAAACAAAATTGGAAGTGAAACTATTGCAAGAATTGCAAAGCAGGAAAAAATTCCTGTTTATATTATTGCTGATTCTTGGAAATTTACAAAAAAGAAAATACCTATAGAGCAAAGAAAATTAAATGAAGTTTGGGATAATGCTCCTAAAGGAGTTAAAATAAAAAATCCTTCTTTCGAATTTGTTCCTAAAAAATACATCACAGGAATTGTAACTGAATTTGGTTTGCAAAAATATAATGAATTTTTGAGAAAAATTAGTTAGTTTTGTTTTTATTTTTCTACTTATTTTCTTGTTTTTCCTGCTTTTCAATCATTTTTTGAGCTCCATTCCCAATTCTCTCTAAATTGTCATTAAGTTCTTTTTTTGCATCTTCAAGTTTTTTAATTTGCTCTTGAATTATTTCTTTTGTTTGTGGAATATCTTTTATAACAAAGTTCTTTCCACCAACATCAACTGTAAGTTTTTCTGAAAGTAATTTAGCTTTGACAAATATTCCTCTTCCAAAAGGAGCCAAAATTTCTTTTCCAATTTTGCCTTTCAAGTCATCTAGTCCAAAATTTAAAGAATCTAAATCAGTAATTGTTTGTTCAACTGCCTGCAATTGTTGTTGCAATTGTTTAATTTGCTGTTCAAACATTCCTAACTTGTAAATAAATTCCTGATTTTCCATAAGAATGAAATCATTATATTATTTTTAAATATTATTACACAACCTTAAACACCTTTCTCAAAATACTGCTAAAGACCATTGTAAATATTAAATAAAATAAAAACCAGCTTAAGAGTCCAAAGAATTTAGGATTTCCTAGCTGTGCAAAAAAATCATTAAACCATCTAAAAAACAAAATAAAAGGAATACCTGTAAACAAAATCGATCTGCTTGTAAGTTTGAAAGTTTTTGGAATAAATTCAAATTGTTTTTTTGACAGCTCTGCAACTTTTTCTGGATGATTTTTGTATTTTTTCATTTCTTGTTGCAAAATTTTCTGTTCTTTTTTCAACTCTCTAAGTGCTTTTTGATCTGTTGCATATTTTTGGATAAGGGTTGTTATTAATGTTATAATAAGAATAATAATAAGCATTCCCCAGTGCAAATTCCACATTATCAGACTTCCAGCAGTTGGACTAAGAGCACTATCAACAGTATTTTTTATAAAAGGAAGTTTATCCCAAAAAAGAGCAATAATCAGAGAAGCAATCATAACAAAAATGATTGGCTTAAAACTTCCTTCTTTATTCTTTGGAGTAACCGGAACTTCTTGTTTTTTTTCAGGTTGTTTTTCTTTATCGCTTTCAGAATTATCTATAGATTTCTTTTCTAAATCATCTTGTTTTTCATTATCTTTCATTTTTACATAAACAAAAATTCATTTTAAAAACTTTGCAATTATCCTCCCATGAATTTTCTCATTGCAGGAGCCATATCCATTTGATGTTGTTGCGCAATGTTCTTATAAAATTGGAACATAATCATTATTACCAGCAATATAGCAGTTCCTGAAACTAAGGCTCCTAAAAGATCACTAATTGCTGCAAGCAAACCAATTGCAACTCCGCCCATGACTGTTAAAGGCATGATATATCTGTCTAGAATACTCTCTAAGATTCTTTCGTCTTGCCTAAATCCTGCTATTTGCAATCCAGAAGAAGCAATTCTGTGAGCTTGTCCTTTAGAATCATTTCCTGAAGTTTTAATCCAAAAAATTGCAAATAATGTGGAAAAACCAACAAAGAACAAAACATGTGTTAAGCCTTGAAATAAATATAAAGGTAAAAAACCTCCTCTTATAATTAATTCAAGTAAATTTGTAGAACCTGCCCAAAACGCTAATCCTGAAACAGCTTGTCCATTAACAAAATGTCCCAGCCATGTAAAATGTGAAGCAAACTTTGCTATTCCTGTGCAGACTCCACTTTCAACTAAACAGGGAGCAGCAGCATTTTCTATCATCCCCCCAAATAATTGAATATTTGCTATTAAAGCAGCTGTTAATATAACAGGAATAACCCCTGCATAGAAAAAAGATAAAGGCCATTTAACACCATAACCTCTTATTCTTCCAAAAGATAAAGGAATTTCAACTTTCATAGATTGAGCCCAAACAACAACTAAAAATATTGCTACAGTAGCTGCAATTGCTCCAAGAGCAGAAGTGAATTCTATACTTTGTTGTGTAATTACAGATTGCACTAAAACAAGAACTTTTCCAGGACAAGCTGTGCTTCCAAAATCCAACAAACAATTTTTACCTTGCTGGCTCATAAATTGGAATGCACTTGTAAAAAGCCTCCATGAAACTCCAGCGCCTATAAATAAACTAACTCCTGAACCAAAACCCCATTTTTCAGAAAGTTCATTCATATAAAAAATAGCAAGCCCCCCTAAGATTAATTGGAGTATAACAAGCCAGCTAAAACCAGGAAGTGCTTCTAAACCCTTCATTAAAACATAAACTATTGCTTCAAAAAGTATAAAAAATAAAATTAAAAGTTTTTGAATTCCTTGAAAAAGTTTTTTTCCTTCTGTTGTTGTAGTATCTATATTCAACAAACCAGAACCTGTAAGTAATTGCAAAACAATAGAAGCCATTACAATTGGTCCAATACCTAAAGAGATTATACTACCAAAATCAGTACCCATAATAATAGCAAGATACTGGAATCTCTCAAGAGCATTATTTGATAAGCCAAAAAGAGGAATATTTGCAAGAATAAAAAATGCAGCAAGGATAATTAAGGTCCATTTTAATTTTACTTTAAAATCAACTTTTTTTTCTTCTGGACTTTTAACCTCTGGAATAAGTTTAAATATATGTGTTAAATTCATTTTGATAAATTTTCTTTATCTGTTTTCACAATCTGAGACTTTTCTTTTTTAGATTTTGAATTTACTTCAATTTTTCCTCCAACTTTTTCTATTTTTTCAATTGCAGATTTTGAAGCTTCTTTTGCTTTTATAATTATTTTATTTTTTGGAAAATAATTCTTTTCTCCTGCAAGAATTTTGTAATCTTTTAAATCAACTTTCCATATATCTTTTTCTTTTTTTCCATATTTCTCTAAATTTTTTTCAACATCTTCTAAATTTATCCTTTTTCTTTTGTCTCTTTTTGTCCCTCTGCTTGTTATTCCTTGTTTTCCAAAATACTTGTTTCCATAAATTTTTGCTATAAGTGTTCCTTTGTGGTCTGCTCTTTTTCCTGAACCAGAAAGTCCTTTTCCACCTCTTTGTCCAGAGCCCCTTTTCTTTTTTCTTGCTCCAGTTCCATGAGTTCCCATTCCATGTCCATGCATTCTTGTGGATTTTTTTCTTTTTTTGAATTTCATTTTATAAACCTGCTTTCAAAAGTATTTTTTTGGCAAATTTTAATTCATCATCATCTAAAGTTTGGTTGATTGATGATTTTTCTCCCTCTTCTAATTCTTCTGCAAACAAGGGAATTATGTCTTTTTTGTCTGAAGGATTTCTTGTTAAAATAATATGTTTTTTAAGATTAGGATTATAACCTGCATAAATACCTCTTTTTGGTAAACTATTTATCTTTATTTCACAAATATCATAGTATTTCATTTACAACATCCTCTCAATTAAATTATTTATTTTATCTTTATTATTTCCTAAAACTCCTTTAGGAAAATGTTGTTTGCTTTTTATTCCTCTTCTTGGGGGATGCAACCTGAAAATTGGTTTTAATTTTTTATCTTTATTTTTTTTCCCTCTTTTCTCGACGAGTTTTTTATAGGTTTCTTCATTTAAATCCCCAAAAGCCACATAATCTTTAACTTTTCTAATCATTCCTAAAATTTCTTTACTTGGATTTTCAAAAACAACACAGGTATATTTTCTCTTAAGTTTTAACCTTTGCAAGGTTTCAGCTATATCTTTTCTTAAACCTACTCTTCCAGCAATTCTTATAGCAGCTATCATTTTATTTACTTGTTTTTTTTAATGCATCTATACATGCTTTCACAAGATTAAATGTCGTTCTTTTTTTCCCAAAAGTTTTACTATAAACATCTTTAACTCCTGCAAGTTTTAAAATCTTCTTTAATTCATTCGCAACAACTAGCCCTGTTCCTTGTGGTGCAGGAATCAATGTAACTTTCACACTTCCTGATTTTCCTGTAACTTTATAAAGAATAGTATGTTTCTCAGAGCATGCACAATCAAATGCTGAGCAAGTTCTATTAACTTTCATTATATTTAATTTAGCTCTTCTTATTGCTTTATCTCTAGCAGGAAGAGTTTCTTTTGCTTTTCCTTCACCAATTCCCACATGTCCGTTCTCATCCCCAACAACAGCCATTGTCGAAAAAGTAGGAATATTTCCTTCTTTTGTTTTTCTTTGTGTTTGACGCCATGCACGTTTTTTACCACCACCAAACTTACCTTTTGATTGTCCTATTGAAATTAAATCTGATTTAACATCAATTAGAGACTCTACAATTTGTTCTTCTAGTATTTTTCTCTTCCCTCCAAGAATCTCGTCGATATTTTTAATTTTGCCTTCTTTAACTTCTCTTCCCAATTTTGTTTTTGGAGCCCAAGAATCCTCTTTTTTTCTAACCTTTTCTTTAGATTTTTTTTCAAGTTCTTTATCTTTTTCTTCTTCCAGAATTTCTTCACTAACTTCTTCTTGGGATTCTTCTTCAACTATTTTCTCTTTTTCTTCTCTTGGTTTTTCTTTTTCTGCCATTTAAACTTTCTCTATATTTTCTTTAATTTTTTCAAAAGGAATTTTATTTTTCATATGTTCTCCTTTTATTTTTTCTTCTTCTGGAAAAGTTTTTTCATTACATTTTATTTTTATTCCAGAGTCTATTAATCCCTTAATAAAAGCATAATTTCTTGTTTTAGGTATCATTTCATATATTCCAAAATCAATTATTGGTGTTTCTAAATTTTCTTTATTTATTTTTTTTCCAATTAATAGTCCTGTAAGATAACATGCAGGTAAAGATTTTAAACCTCCAGCAACTTCTTTTGGCCAACCATATTTTTCTAAATCTTTTGAATTTACTAGTATTTTTGTTTTATCTTTTGCTTCTTCACTTATAACATATTGGGCTATGATATATTTGTTTGTTTTTCTAAAAACAATCCTCGGCTTTTCACTTTTTAATAACTTAAGTCTCTTTAAATAATCTGTTTTATTTTCTCTTCTTCTTTTTTTTGATATTTTCATTTTATCTTTTTAATCCCCCAATATAGTCCTTTAGGTTTTCTTTACTTTTGAAATTTCTATTTCTTATTTTTTTTCTAATATCTTCTGCTTCATCTTTAGTTATTTTATTTTGTTTTTTTAATTCAGCTATGTATTTTCTTAGTTTTCTTGTTATATCAATATATTCTCTTTTTCTCTTGTTTACTTTTTTTCTTATGTTTCCTATGCTTCTAGATTTTTTTCTTTTTACTTTTTTCTTTCCTTTTTTTTCTTTAATATTTATTGCTCCTTCTTTTTGCAAATCTCTGATATCTTGTTTTGTAATTGCTTCTTTAATTTCTTCTAATCTTGGCTCCACAAAAATAATTCTATCCTTTCCTACCTTCAATATTTTTCTTGCTAAATCTTTTTTCTTCTTTAAATTCATTTTTTCTTTTCCTTAATCTCTTTTTTTTCTTTGGATTTTTCCTTTCCTTTATTTTTTAATTTATTTTTTTCTAAGAATTTTTTTGGGTTTAATCCATATACAGGAATTTTTTTCTCTTGTATTTTTTTTACTATTTCAATTTTCTTCTTTTTTCCAACATTCCCTATTAGCACTAATTCATCTTTTTTTATCTTACCCAAGTCATTCACATTGTTAATTATAATTAATTTTTTGTCATTGATTTTTCCTTTGTCTTTTTTATCTTTTCTATATCCAACACTCACTATAGCAGGATAACCTTTTCTTTTCTCTCTCATTTTGTTGTCTCTTCCAGAAGGCCTTCTCCAAACTTGTTTTTTCTTTCTCTTTTTGCCTAACTTAGAATATCTGTTTTGATTTCGTCTTAAAAATTTCATTATATTTCTTTTCCTGCTTTATTTATCATGAAAATACCATCTTGGAAAATTCTTCTGTCTTTCATTGGAATTTTTGTGGTTCTTTCAAAATTGGCTGCTGCAATTCCTGCAAGTTCTTTATTAATAGAACTGACTTTTATAATATCTTTATTAATTTCAACGTCTACTCCTTCTGGAATTGTTATTTTTCTAGGAACTTTTTCTCCAAGAAAATTTTTAACTAAAGCTTCTTTATCTTTTATTTCTACAGTTATCGGAAAATGACTTGAACAAATTTTTAATTCATACTGGAATTTTTCCTGAACACCTTTTATCATATTTTTTATGTGTGCTGCAATTGTATTCATTAATTTTTTCTCCCTTTTAGTAGCTTTTTTGCTTCCAATAATAATTTTATTATCTTCTTTTTTGAAATCCATTTTTTCTATATCAAATCTTCTTTCAAGTTCTCCTTCTTTTCCTTTTACTTTTATTTTATCTCCAGATATCTCTGCCTCTGCTCCCTCAGGAATTTCAACTTCTTTGTAAAGTTCTTTTTTCATTTTATTTGAATTTTTTCCAACTTTCTTGAAAATTTAAATGATTGAAAACTTTGATTTCCATTTTAATAAAAATATGCTATTAGACATCCCCCTGTGTCTTTTTCTATTGCTTCTTCATGAGTTATTAATCCTTTATTTGTTGAAATAACCATTGTTCCAAGATTTCTTGCAGGCAAATATCTTTTTCTATATTTTTCAATCTGATTTTTATTAACATTAAATCTTGGTTTTATTGCTTTGCATTCAGAAAATTCTCCAAGAGTAACTTCAATTGTTTTTTCTTTGCTATCGATTTTGTATTTTTTTATTGCTCCTTTTTGTTTCATTATTTTTAAAACTTCAATTAGGAGATTTGAAATTCTTTTTATTTTTTCAGTTTCCTTTTTAGCTTTCTTTGCATTTTTTATCATGTTCAATGCATCTGCAACTATATCTTGTGCCATTTTAACTATATTTTTTAAAGCCGATTTCTTCTGCCATTTCACGAAAGCAGTGTCGACATAAGTTTAATCCATATGATTTTATATGAGCTCCAAATCTTCCACATTTTTCGCATCTTTTTACAGCAATTCCTATTTTCCTTTTTTTTGGTTTGTTGTGCTTTAGGAATTTTTCCATAACTGCAGGTTTCTTTTTTAACTGCTTCAAAATTTTTTTCCAATTACTTGCTGTCATATTTGAATTTCCTCCTTATTCTTCGGAAATTTAAATGTTTGAAAATTAAAATATTCATCATTTTCCTACAAACTCAGTCTGGAAGTTTTCTTCCATGAATTTAATTATTTCTTCTTTTGAAATATTTTGTCTTTTTGGAACTTTTCCTTTCTTTATTTTTTTTCTCTTTACTCTGCGTCCTGCACGTTTGAAAACAACAGTTACATCAAATCCCATAATTCCAATATCTCTTTGATACTCTATTCCAGGAACTTCAATGTATTCCTGTATACCGAAAGAAAAATTATTTACACTGATCTGCTTTCTTTTTAATTTATTATTTATTGTACTTAACATTTTTTTTAATAATTCTTCTGGATTTTTTCTAATAGTGACCATTACTCCAACTTCTAAATTAGGTCTAACTCCTAAAGAAGGTATTCTTTTTCTTGATATTCTCTTTGCAGGTTTTTTTTCAGTCAAAATTTTAAGGAGTTTGACACCTTTTTCAAGTTGTTCCCCAGTTCCACCTACACTTAAAACAACTTTTTCAATTTTCATTTGTCTCATCTTATTTTCTGCCATTTTCTTCTATAACCATTAGCTGTTTAATTAAGATACTAACTTTGTTATCCTTTATTTCAACCTCTACTAATTTATTTTCTGGAACTATCTTTTTTATAACTCCTACTTCTCCTGCGTGTTTACCTTCAAACACAATTATTTTTGCTTTTTCTTTTAATGGCAAGCATTTTATTATTTTTTTATTTTTCAAATCTATTAAAACAGAATCATTAATATTACATTTTATATCTGAAATAAAATTTCTTCCGTCACTAAGATTAAGTTGGTTCTTTTTTCCTTTTAATATTTTCTTTCCTATAATTTTTGCTGTTTTTCTTTCAGATTCCTCTTCATTTATTTCTTTAACTTTGAATTTTCTTTTTTCAGATAATTCTAATCTGTAATGTTTTCTTGGTGGAATTAAACTTATTGTGTCAAATAACAAAACACTATTTTTTTCATCTTTTACAGATTTTCCATTATGTTGAACTTTTTTCTGATGAATAATCTTTTTTATTTCTCTTCTATTTTCTCCAATTTTCAGGATGTCTCTTAAAACTACTAAGATAGGAATTCCTTTTGAAATATTAAAGTTAGGTCTAACTACATAAGTTGAGCCTTTTCTTTTTACTTGCCAATTTTTAGGAACTTTTTGCCTTTTTAGGTGCGCCATTATCTTTTCCCTGTTTATTTATTTTTGATTTTTTTCTTTTATCTTTTAATTCTTCTTTCTTTTCTGTTTTCTTCATTTCTTTAGCTTTCTTTTTCTCTTCTTTTTCAGTTTCTTTATCTTTTTCATTTTCTCTAATTTTTTTCATTCTTTTCTTATCTTCAATATTTAATTCAACAATTTGTAAATTTGATGCATTTATTGGAACACTTACTTTTGAACCATCTTGTTTTTTTCTTTGAATTCCTTCAATAATTATTTTTGAAAGTTTAGTTTTAACTTCAGATACTTTTCCTTTTTTTCCTTTAAAACTTCCCCTCATAATTCTCACTGTATCCTCTTTTTTTACAGGAATATTTTTCATATTATACTTTTTTCTTAATTCTTTTGAAAGATTTGATGAAAGATTTTTTCTCTTTAAATGTAAAGGAGCATTAGCTAAATATTTCCTTTGTTTTCTAGGATTTTTGCTTGCTTTCCATTTAGAGCTAAATTTTTTCTTCATCTTAATAAATCTCTTGCTTTTCTCTTATTTCCCAGTATTTTTTAATTAATTCTTTGTAAATTTCATCAAATCTTTCTACATTAATTCTTTCTTTTTTCATAATTTTTCTTACATCTAAATATGAATCAACTTCTCTGTAGATTTCTTTACCATTATTGATTTTTTTTCTTAATGCGTTTAATTTTTTTTGTGAAAGTACAATTAATCCTTCTTTTATTGTTTTTTCTTCTAAATCTTTTTTTTGTTTTATTCTTTCCATTTTAAACAACTATTGATGCGATTTTTGCAACTTGTGGCCATCGCTCCATTACCTCCCTAGCAATTGGTCCTTTAATTTGGGTTCCTTTTGGATTTCCTTTATCATCTTTTAGTATTGCAACTGCATTATCTTCAAATGCTATTCTTTCTCCATTAAATCTTCTATAAGGTTTTCTTTGCCTTACAATAACTGCATCAAAAACCTTTCCTTTCATGTCAGGAACTCCTTTTTTAACTGAAACTTTTATCCAGTCTGCTATTTTTCCAGCCATTTGTTTTCCTTTTTTTCCTTTTCCTTTTTTGACAGCTACTATTTTCACAATTCTTGCTCCACTATTATCAGCAGAAACTAATTTTGCTCCCAAATTTACTCCAAGTGTTCCTCTGGCTGATATTGCTTTCATATTTGAATTTCCTCCATTCTTCTTGGGAATTTAAATATATGAAAATTTTTAATTTTCATTTTTTTTCTTCTCCTTTTTCTTTACTTTTCCTAAAACTGCAAAGTGAACTAATTTACTTAATGGTCGACATTCTTGAATTCTTACTAAATTTCCAATCTGAATCTCTTTTTCCATGCATTCAGGAAGTCTTGCATGCAATCTTGTTTTATGTTTATAATATCTTTCATATTTTTTTACATAAACCATTTTTTCAAATTCAATTACAATCCTTTTTTGGAATTTTTTGACAACTTTTCCTTCAAAAACCTTGCCATGGGTTTTCAAATTACCATGAACAGGACAATTTTTATCTTCACAGCCAGCTCCAGCTATATTTGGCTTTTTTGTTTCTAACTTTTGTTTTTTACTTTTTGTTTTTTTCATTTTCTTTATTTTTGTGTATGTTTAATCTATAGATTCTTCATTGAATCCCATTTTCACAAGGATATCTTTTATTTTCTTTTTGTGATCCCCTTGCAATTCTATTGTGTTGTCTTTGTAAGTTCCTCCACATGCCAGTTCATTTTTCAGGGCCTTTGCGATTTTTTTTATGTCGATCCCACTTTCAAAACCCGTCACTACTGTCATCAGTTTTCCGTATCTCTTCTTGTCTGTTGACACTTTTATTTTCTGTGAACCCTTTGCGATTTGTTCACATACACAGGCTTGTTTTGGCAAGCCACATTTTGGACATATTTCCATTCTTACTTGTTGAGTGTGAGTATTCTTGCAATAATCTTTCTTATTTCTTTACTTCTTGAACTTCCTTTTTGTGAATTTGCTTTTGATTTTATTAGTTCCATTTTCAATTCTTTCAATTTTTTCTCTCTACCTTCTTTACCCATTTCCTTAATATCTTTTCCTTTTAAATTTGCCATTTATTTTTTTCTTTTCTACTTTATTTGATTCTTCTATATTTTTCTTTATTGTATCAATTGTTCCTTCATCAATTTTTATATTATCTCTTAAAACAGCATCTGGAGAAAGTATACTTACCTTTACTCCAACTGTTCCAGGTTTTGTTTCAGCTCTTGCTTTCCCCTTATCTACGACTTTTGAATTATCCCCTGTTTTTTTCAAATAACCTTGGGCAAATCTCCAGGATTTAGCTCTTGAACTTGGCAACTTTCCACTCAACCTTATTTCTACCCCTAAAGCTCCAGCATTCATAATTTTTTGCAGGGTTCTATAGGCTGTTACTTTAAATCTTATAGGACCAAATCTTTCCAAAGCTAGAGCAATTTCATCTGCCATTATTTGAGCATCAAGTTCTGGTTTTGTTATCTCATCAATTTCTATAGTAGGATTTTCTAATTTAAATCTATTTTTTAGTGTTTTTGTAAGTTCATCTATTCTCTCTCCTTTTCTTCCAATTACCAAACCTGGCTTATGTGTTGAGACAATTATTTTTTCTCCTATTGGAGTGTACTCAATCCTAACTTTACTTACTTTTCCTTTTTCTAAAGATTTTTTAATATATTCCTTAACAGCAAATTCTTTCTTTTTGAAATCAACTGTATTTCTTTCTTCCATTTTATTTTTTATTTTTTGAATTTAATTTTTCTTTGGCAAGAATTTTAACATGAGTTCTTTTTTTTCTGACTCTTCCAAATTTTCCATAAGGACGAGAAGCAATGTTTGCAGTAGATTCAATTATGATTGGTTCTTCTATATTGTTAGAGTTAGCATTTCCTTGTAAACTTTTTAATAACTTGATAAAATTCTTTACAGATTTATCAGCATATCTTCCTGACATTATTTTTCCTTTTCTATGGGGAAGTTCTCCCTTCATGGGTATTGCTTTTTTGTGCATTAAAACTTCTTCTAAATCTTTTATTGCTTCTGTTATTTTTTTATTTCTTATAAATTTACAAATTGCTATTGAATGCAAGGTTGAAATCGGCAGATTTCTTCCATATACAACAGCTTTTGCTTTTTTTACAGGCATTGGTTTCTTTTCTTCTATCTCTTTAGCTTTTTCATTTTCTATTTTTTTCTTTGCCAATTCTTCATTTTCTTGTTTTGATTTATCTTCTTTTTTCTTTGGAGTTTCAACTGGAGTTTTTTTGTTTTCAACCTTTTGCTGTTTTTTCATAGCTTTTTTTTCTTTTTGTTTTGGATTATAATCTTTTTCTGTCATCTTATTTTTTAGCTTTAGCTCTAGTTCCTTTAGTTGCACCCACTCCTGCACTTCCGTGTTTGACTCTTCCTCTTGTCAGCGCAAATTCTCCTAATTTATGTCCAATCATCTCTCCAGTTATTTCAACAGGAACAAATCCTTTTCCATCATAAACCTGAATTTTCATTCCTACCATTTCAGGAATAATTACCATATGTCTGTAATGAGTTTTTACTGCTTTATTTTTCTCTATTTTCTTTTTAGCTCTGTTCACAAAATTCTGAATATCCTGAAATTGTCTAAGCACATTTCTTCTAGCTCTTGATTTCAAATATTTTGCAAATTCTCTAATATCCAGTTTTTTTAATTCTTCAATATTTTTTCCTCTATATGCAAATTGTTTTTTTTGATTTTCTTCCATTTATCTCTTTCTCCTACCAGTTCTTTTTGGTCTCAATAAACCAACTTTTTTTCCAGGGGGTGCATTTCTTTTAGCAATTTTGCTTTTTGGGTTTTTACCTCTGCCCGAGCCAAAAGGGTGATCTATAACATTTACTTTAACAGCAGATGTTCTTGGCCATAATTTACTTTTAGTTTTTTTAATATAATATTTTTTTCCGGCTTTGACAACAGGTTTATCTAATCTTCCTGCTCCAGCAACAATTCCAATAACAGCTCTGCAATTTTCATTAAACTTTTTCTCTTTTTTAGAGGGCATCAGGACAAAAACATCTTTTCCAACTTTTCTTGTAACTGTTCCAGAACTTCCTCCTGTTTTAATAAAGACCCCGCCATCTTTTGGCCTTGATTCAATGCAATAAATATTTGTTTTAATTGGAACATCTTTTAATTTCAAAATATTTCCAGGTTTTGTTTCTTTTCCAAAACTTATTTTTTGTCCTTCAAACATTTCTTTAAATGCAGGAATAAAAAATATCTCTTTATTATATTTTATTTTTGCTAATGGAGCACTATGTCCTGGAGAATTGAACAGCTTAATTACAATTCCTTCTACTTCAAGTTTTGCAGGATATTTTAATCTATATCTAAAAGCTTTTCTTCTAACCCTGTAAGTGCTGCTTCCTTTTCCTCTAGCTTGCTGAATTATTCTTTTTCCCATTACATCAACCCTAACTTCGTAGCTATATCAATAGCAGGAGTTTTTTTATTTAAATTAATATAAGCATATTTCTTTCCTTTTTTTATTAGGGTTCTTACACTGTTAATTTTAACATTAAATAATTCTTCAACTTCTTTTTTAATTTCATCTTTTGTTTTTTTCATTTCAACTTCAAATGTTAAAACATTATCTCTTTCAATCATCATAACAGCTTTTTCAGTTACTATAGGTTTCATTTTTCAAACCTCTCTCCCAAGCCTTTAATTGCTTTTTCAGTATAAACAGTCAATCTTCCTAAACCCCCTTTAGCTAAATCACTAATTGACAGGTTTTTCACTTGTTTGACATCAAAAGCATTAGTTTTTAATTTCTCATCATTTCCTATAACTAAAAGCATTCCTGCATTTGATTTATATTTTCTGCCTCTTAATTTTCCTCTCCCTGCTCTTATAGTTTTTTTCTTTATAGCAATACCATAGAGTTCTCCAAGAATATTTTTCATATTTTTCAATAAATCTTTTGTTTTCAAAGAAAGAATTTTTTTATCTATAACTAAAGGTAATTCTTTCATTCCTTTTATTGTTGAATACTTCTTTTTAACATATTCTTCTTTTGATGTTGCAGCTATTGCAGAATTCAAAGCAATTTTTAACTCTTTTTTGTTTATTCTTTTAGGAGTCATTGATATTATTTTAGGAGGATGTGCTCTCATTCCTCCTCTTGCATGAGGAACCTCTGCAGCTTCCATATGGAATTGCGAACCTTTTCTAGTAAAAAGTTTTCTTGGCACACGAGACCATCCTCTTCCATACTGACTTTTCCAAACATGTCGTCTGTGAACAATTTTTCCTTTAGCAGCATGCTGTTTTCCTGCCATTAAAAAAGGAGCATAAGGTTGCATAACTTTTTTTGCTTCTAAAACCTTTGCAACAATATCTTCTCTTACTTCAGAGTCAAAAACTTTCGGCAATTCAATGTTTGTCTTTTCTTTTCCATCTATTGATAATATTTTTGTTTTCATTTTTCTGGATATTGTTTAATATTTTCTAATTTGTTTAATTCAATGGGTTGCATAGCAAGAATCTCTGCCCTATAATCTATCTCTGGAACAGAGTTCAATAAAAAAATTGGTTTATCACTATCAAAAGCTTTAGCCATCTCTATCAAGACACTTCCTCCAATGTAACCCTTAATGCCTTTCTTATCATAATTGCATACAAGAATAGCATCACTTTTTTCAATTTTTTTAAAATGATTTCTGATTAAATCATAATGGATTTTAGCAAATTCAGTTTCTCTTCTATTTTTAAGATAAAAATCATCTTGGATATTGTTCATACTTGGAAGTAAAACTTCATAACCCAGCTCTTCTAAATCTTTTTTCATTATCTTAAGTTTATCAAAAAACTTTCTACTTGAACATAAGCATATCTTTTCAATCATCTCAACTCCAAAAGCTCAAAATTCTTTTTAGTTTGTCTTTTAGTTTTTCTTAAAGGCGCTGTAATAAGTAATTGTCTTTTTGCTGGCCCTTGAATACTTCCTGCAACAACAATATAATCTGTTTTTATATCTCCAAAATTTTTTATGTTTCTTAATTCAGGTTTCTCTTTAGCATTTCCTATATCAAGAATTTTATTATTATATATGATTCTTGTAAACATTCCTAATTGTCCTGCTTGTGGTGCTCTGAAAGTTACTCTTGCAGGATGCCATGGTCCCAAGCTACCAGGACGTCTTCTCCCTTTTTCTGATTTATGTTGTTTTAAAGTTATACCAAATCTTTTTACAGGCCCTTGAAGTCCTTTGCCTTTTGTCAAACCCCTTATATCAACAAGCTCTCCTTTTTCAAAAAAATCTGTAATAGAAATTTCTTTGCCAAGATTTTCTTTAATAAAATTCATTTTATCTTCAAAACTTCCAGATAAACCTATTTCTATTAAATCAGGAGTTTTTTTTATATTTGTATTTTTAACAGAAGAATAACATATAATTTTCGCATTATCATAATTCTCTGTTTTTTCAGGAAATTTTTTGTTTTGTTTAGGAAGTTTAACTTTGCTTTTTAATTCTTTATCTAATTTTTCAGACAAAACTTCTTTAGCTATTTTATCATTTTTGTAGAATCTTACAGAGAAAATTTTCATTTGAGGACATTCAAGAATTGTAGCAGGAGCAATAATTCCTTTCCCCTTAGTCATAGAATGTTCTGTATTATCTTTAACATAGGCAGAAGTCATTCCAGCTTTATAGCAAATAAATCCTTTAAAATTTTTTTCAGAATCAATTGCCTTCCAGTTTACACTAGGCAAAAATTTACTGGCTCTTTTTCTTGGCCAATACTGCAAACTTCCTTTTCTTGGTGATTTCCTTGTCGGCATTTCTTATTTTAGCGGAAATTATCATTTTATTCTTACCCTGGATATATTTAGTAGAAACTGGGGCTTTTTAAGGGTTTTGTTAATTATTTTTATCCTTAAAAACTTATTTTTAATCCCAGCATAGGAAATGGAAGAAAGTAGAGTGTTTTCTTTTTTTTGTTCCAGTAGAATCCTATCCAAAAATCATACCATGCGAACATAAGTTTTATTTTCACCTTAAGCTTCAAATTCCTTCTCTTCTTTTACAACTTGTCCATCTATATTTGCTTCTCTGACAATTTTTCCTTTTCTTTTTGATTCTTCTCTTATTTTCTTAAAATCTTCTGAGCTTTTTAGTTCTTCAGGAATAATTATTCCATCAATTAAAAAAGTATGATTTATTTCTGCTATCTTAAAATTATCTTTTTCCCAAACAAAACTTTCTGCAATTTTTTTATTTGTTGTCACAAGCTTGCAAAAATCTACTTTTGGTTTTTTATCACCCTTTTTACCAGGTTTTCCGGATTTTGGAGCTTTTGGTTTTATTTTCAAAACATTTTCTTTATCAGGAGTGCTAAAACTTAAAGCAAAAAAAATCTTTGGAAATTCATCAAGCAAGCCAAGAATCTCATCACCAGACATTTCATTATCAATAATATATCTTTTAACTCCTTGAAATTGCTTTACATCTTTTATTTCCAATTTATCTTTTAAATCATTAGTAGAAACAACAGCACCAGTAACTTTAACTTTTTCAGAGCCAATTTTTTCAGCAACAACTCTTACAAGCTCATTTCCGAATTCTGCACTTGTTGAAATTGTATATTTATTTCCTGTCCTTTTAGCTTTGATTAATGCTTTATTTCTAAACTCACCTTTACTAAATTTTTGAAATTGCAAATGAACTTGCTCATCTGCTTTTCCGTCAAAAATCTTTTTTATAAAATTCATATCTTTTTTATCCTCCCTATGCTTATAAATTTTTCTTAACAAAGTTTTATAAATTTAAAACACCTTATAAGAAAATGAAATTAGATGATACTTATTTTAAAAAAATCCTAACTTTGGTTATTTTAGCTGCACTTATAGTTTTATCTTTTTTCTTATTAAAACCAATTTTGCTCTCAATAATTTTTGGTTTAATTCTTGCATTTGTTTTTTCTCCTTTTTATGACTGGGTTTACAAAAAAATCAAAAGGAAAAATCTTTCTGCTCTTATAATTTGTATAATCTTATTGTTAATAATAATTCTTCCTTTAATATTTTTAACTCCATTATTTGTTGAACAATCTGTGAGACTTTATTTATCTGCGCAGGAAATGGATTTAATTACTCCACTAAAAGAGATTTTTCCTGCTTTATTTTCTTCAGAGCAATTTTCAGAACAGATAGTCCCTGTTATTTCTTCTTTTATAACCAAGACAATAAATTCTTTAATGAGTTCTTTTTCAGATATAATATTTAAACTTCCAAATATTCTTTTACATTTAGTTTTGGTTTTTTTCACTTTATTTTTTGTTGTAAGGGATAAAGACAAACTTTTACCCTATATTAAAAGTTTAATACCTTTTTCAAAAGATATTGAATATAAACTGATTAAATCTTCAGAAGGAATAACTAAATCTGTTTTATATGGACAAATAATTATAGGAATTATTCAGGGACTAATTTTAGGACTTGGGTTTTTTATTTTTGGAATTCCAAATGCGTTGCTTTTAACTTTCTTCTCTGTTTTAGCAGGAATTTTTCCTATAATAGGACCTGCTTTAATAGCAATACCAGTTGGAATTTTTTTAATTATACAGGGCAATACAATAGCTTTAGTTGGAATTATAATTTTTGCAATAATTTCTTCTTTTGTTGACAATTTATTAAGGCCAATTCTTGTCTCAAGAAAATCCAAACTACATCCTGCTGTAGCTTTAATTGGAATGATTGGGGGCTATTTATTCTTAGGAATTTTAGGATTTATCCTTGGACCATTAATTTTAGCTTATCTAATAATTTTCTTAGAGCTTTATAGAAAGAAAAACATTCCCAGTCTTATTATTCAGTCAGATAAACAATAGATATAAAAATCATTTTTTCTAATTATTAAAAAAGAGGAAAAATGAAACTAAAAATTAAATTTCTAAAATGGTCTGCAGGATTACCTGTTGCTATGCTTAATGAAAAAACAGCAAAAGAAATGGGTGTCCATACAAAAGACAGAGTTTCTATTAAAACACTTTCCAAAAATTCTAAAAAAATTTCTACAATTGTTGATACTATTGCAGATCATTTAGTAAGTAGAAAAGAGATAGCTGTTTCTTCAGAATTAAAAAATGTTCTTAACTTAAGAGATAATCAAAAAGTAGAAGTGGTTCTTGCACCAGCACAAAAAAGTTTAGATTATATAAAAAATAAATTAGATGGGAGCACTTTTTCAAAAAAAGAAATAGAGGAAATTATTCAAGATGTTGTTACTAATTCTCTTTCTGAAGCAGAAATTGCACTTTTTATTTCAGCAATGTATAGACAAGGAATGAATATAAAAGAAACAATTTATTTGACAAAAGCAATTTATGAATCAGGAAATCATTTTAATTTGAAGAGCAAACTTATTGCTGATAAACATTCTATAGGAGGAATTCCTGGAAGAACAACACCGATAATTGTTTCTATTTGTGCAGCTGCTGGTTTAACCTTTCCAAAAAGCTCTTCACGAGCAATCACTTCTCCTTCAGGAACTGCTGATGCTATTGAAACCTTAGCAAAAGTTGAATTTTCAATAAAAGAAATAAAAAAAATCATAAAAAAAACAAATGCTTGTATAGTTTGGGGAGGAGCTTTAGGATTAGTTCCTGCTGATTCTAAGATAATTAAGGTAGAAAGACAACTTGGAATTGATCCAGAAGCACAACTTTTAGCATCAATAATGTCAAAAAAATTAGCTGCAGGAAGTAAATATTTAGTTATCCACATACCTTATGGAAAAGGAGCAAAAGTAGATAAGAAAAAAGCACTAAAGTTAAAAAGAAAATTTGAAAAAATAGCAGAATATTTTCATAAAAAAATTAAAGTTGTTTTAACAAAAGTTTCAGGCCCAATAGGAAATGGTATTGGTCCTGTTCTAGAAATGATTGACGCCATAAAAATTTTAACTAGGAAAAATCCTTGCCATAAGTTAGAGGAAAAATCACTTGAAATTTCAGGAGAGCTTTTAGAATTAACAGGAAAAGCAAAAAAAGGAAAGGGAAAGCAATTAGCAAAAAAAATTTTAGATGATGGAAAAGCATTTGAAAAATTTAAAAAAATAATTGAAGCTCAAAAAGGAGATGTGAAAAAAATAGACAAATTAAAACCTGCTAAATACAAGAGAAATATTTTATCCTATAGAACAGGAAAAATAAGAGAAATACAAATAAAAAAGATAAATTCTTTAGCTAGATTAACAGGATGTCCAATAAGCAAATCTTCAGGAGTTTATCTTTATTATCATACTGGCGACAAAATTAAAAAAAGACAGAAACTTTTAACAATTTATTCTAGTTCTGAACAAAGACTTAAAGAAGCAGTTAAATTTTATAAAACTGAAAAGCCAATTAAAATAAACTAACACAACTAATTTTTTAAACTCAGATTTTTATTTTATTAAATGGTGGAAGATTATAGAAAAAATCTTGTGAATTATTTTAAAAAAAATCTCTCAAGAGGTTATACCACAGAAACATTAAAATGGGCCTTAATTAATCAGGGATATTCTCGTTCAGCAGTTGAATCAGCTTTAGATAAAGCACAAAAAGAACTTGCAGAGAAAGCTCCCATATTAAAAGAAAAGCCAAAAATAAAATATGAAATCATCGACGAGAATAACAAGCCAATAAAAATAAAAAAACCTTGGTGGAAAAGACTTCTGGATTTATAGGTGAAAACACAAAAACTTAAAAATCCCCTTCTTATTAAAGAGATATGTTTCAGATAATAAATTTGAGAACAGAAGAACAAAAACAACAATTTGTTAATTATGAAAGATGCGGAATTTATTTAGAAAAACAATTAAAAAAATTATCTAAAGAACTTCCAGGTTATCTTTTTAAATTAGAAAAAAACGGACCTCTGATGAAAAGAGGAATACTTTTTAGAGTTGAGCCAGGAATAAAAATAAAGCCAGGTATTGATAGCATGGGTTATCAAATTGAAAGTTATTCTCCTAATTTAGATGAATATGCAGAAGATTTAGGTAAAGGTGCAAAAAAAATATTTGGTGGAATTGAGATTGATGTAATAAAACTGTAACTTCATAATTTGTTAACAATCGTAATCTTTAAAACTTCTTAATTAATTATTTAATCAAGCCTCTGTCGCATAATGGTAGTGCACCGGTCTTGAGTCTAAGCTTTATGCTTTGCTTTCCTCTTTGAGGCAAGATAACCGGGCCCTAACGGGCTTCCAGGTTCGATTCCTGGCGGGGGCGTCCTTCAACTTGTTCTAGGTTCAATTCATCATAGGTTCATTTTAAGAAGAACAGAGGTATCAGAAATTTTTAATTTCTAAGCTGGCTGTTTCTTATTATTTTAAAGCCTCAGGCAAGATTTGAACTTGCGACCTTTTCATTACGAGTGAAATGCTCTGCCACTGAGCTACTGAGGCATTATTAATTCTCAAAAACTTCCAAAACTCTTGAATCAGGACTTAAAAGATAAACATGGTCTTCTTTGAATCTCAGTCCACGATAAACTTTCTGCCACAATTCTCTCTTTGCTTTGTCTTTATAAAAATCCCAATAATGTTCTGGTTTGGTTTTGTTTAAAATCCTCCAAAAAGCACCTTGTACATTTGGATTTGGATATTTTGTAAAAATAATACTATTGCACTGCTTTCCAGGAAAGTCAATCCCGCGACCACAACGAGTAGTGAACAAAACTTCACTTTGACCTCTTTTGAATCTCTCAACTAAACTCCCAATTTTATCTTTATTTTGTATTTCCTTTAATTTTTCTCTGCTCATCAAATTATGCAAGTCAAATTTTTCAATTTCCTTTTCTGAAGGCAAATCCAAAAACGCATTCACATGAATCAGCGCAGGTTTCTTAGCAACTTCAATACATTTGTTAAGAACTTTTAGATAATCTCCCCTTGAAAATTTACCAGAGGAAAAATTAGCATATTTGCAATCCATTTCCATTCCTGTTTTGTGAACTTCAATCCTTCCTTGATGCTCTGTTTCTGCTTCAACTATTTTATAATTGTCCAAACCAAAAACTCCTTTTAGAACTATATCAGAGTGTAGAGTTCCAGACATAAAAACAAGAATCTTATTTTTCTTAACCATCTCCTGAAATCTTTTTGCAAGATTTGTTGTAACAATCCCAACAATTAGGTTGTCATTTTTTTTACTCACACTCAAATAAGATTCATCAAAAAACTCTTCAAATATTTTAGCAGTTTCTTCAATTTCAAATAAGTAATTTTCTTCGTCAATCTCATCAAGGAAATTAGGAGATTCTAAAAAAATTTTCAATAAGTTATAAACTTCAGTTTCTTTAATTGGAATTATTGCCCCAGATTCAAAAGCATCATTGATTCTTTCATCTTTTTTAATTTGCCCGGAGATTTTTTCAACATCTCGGATTTTTTTCATATCTTCTTGTTTAAACCCAAATAAATATCTCAAGGAATTTTGAAGTCTGTCAATATTAATTGTTCTCTGGTTTGAAAAACTATCTAAGAATTCATCACACTCGTCAATTATTTCAACATTTGTATCTGGTTTTCTGTTTAACGCGCTTTCTAAAAAATATTTTGAAGAATTAAAAACCATCACATTAGCATCAATATATGAATTGAATTGATTATAAAAATCACAGCAAGATTTCTTTGAATAAAAAATAAATTTAGTATTATTAAGGCCAGTATATTCGCGCTTTGTAAAGTCATCAAAGTGTTTTAATTCATATTTGTCGGGCAATAGAGGACACCAATAAGGGCAGGCACCTGCAACAGAAATTCTTTTAACATCTTTAATATCCAAAAAATCTCTTGTTTTTATTTTTTTATTTTTCTCTAAAAACTTCTGAATTTTTTTCCAGTTCTTTTCTTTTATTTCAATTTTGCAGGGAATATCTTTATTATCTGCAGACAAATCTTCTTTAGTTGATTTTTCTTTTCTTTTCCCTTCAAAAATATCATGAAGTTTTGCATTTACTTCTTTTACAACTTTTGGAACAGCATTTTTATTATCTTCTAAAAATTTGCATTTATGGTTTTTTCTCCCTGTTATCACTCTAATTTTTAATTTCTCTTTTTTATCTTCCAGATTCTTCAATTGTGGGAATTTTTCAAAATTTGATTTTTTCAAGATATATTTGTTATTTTCATAATCTTTTTTGTATTGTTCCTGAAGGTTTTTTATTGGAACAACTATAGAAGTCTTTCCAAGATTTCTCGCAATATTCAGGGCTATAGCACTTTTTCCAGTTCCACAAATTCCATGAATAAAAATTATTCTCTCTCCCTCTTTAATCAAATCCAAAACTTCTTTCACAACATCTTCCTGTGTTTTGTTGTTTGAAAATTTTAATGGTTCAAGAAATTTCTCATTTTCATATAAACTCCAAGCCATGAATAGAAAAATTACAAGGATGTTATAAGTTTTGTGGGGATTTATTTTAGAAATCTTTTTTTTAAGAATTATTATTCTTCAGTATAAACTAGAAAAGAGGATTGCCTGTCTAATCAAAAAATTAAATTATCCAAAAATAAATAAGAAATAGAAATTTGTTCGTTCTTACTGTAATCTCCAATTAGCTAAGATGATTTTGTCTATTGGAGCTTTTAATAACAACCCTAATAAGGTTAAGTTAGAAAATTTCATCAAACTTAGATTCCCAAATAGAGAATACTCTTCAGATTAATAAAAATCAATAATCTTATCCGAAGAGTGCGCTAAGTCCTTCAGCTGCAGCTTCTTTCTTTTCTTCCTTTTCAGGTTCTTTTTTCTCTTCAGCTTGCTTTGCTTCTCCAGAAACAGGCGCACCTGTGCTGGCAAAATTCTGGCTTGCATTTTCAAGTTCTTTATCAATGTCTACACCTTTCAAACTGGCTATAAGAGACTTTATTTTTGCTTCATCTACTTCTAAATCAGCAGCTGCAACAACTTTTTTCAAGTTCTCTTCATTGACATCTTTTCCTGCTTTGTGCAACAAAAGTGCCGCATATACATTTTCCATTTATTTTTCCTCCCCTTCAGATTTATTTCCTTCAGGAGTTTGATTTTCATTTGATTCTTCACTTGCTCTTTCACTTTCATTTGCTTCGCTCTGCGACTTAGAATTTTCTTCTGTTAATTGTTCTTCTTTATTTTGACCCTGACTCTCAGTGTTTTTCCTATTATTCCCCTTTTCAATATCTGAATCTTTAGATTCAGCACTTTTTTCTTCACTTTCTTTTTCTTGAGATTCAGAATTTTTTTTATTTTCTGAAGTTTCTTCCTTGCCTTCTTCTTTTTTCTCTTCTTTTCCTTCAGCAAACTTCTCTAAAGCTTTAGCTTCTTTCTCAGATTTTTGCAATAAAAATAAAATTGTATCCTTACAAATATATCCTATTTCTACTGCAAAAGGCAGAGCTTTTCCAAAAGCATTTTTCAAATCCTTTACAGCTTCTTCATTATCAATTTTTATATCTAAATATAATTCTCCTTTTTCAATATCAAAAGCAGCTATAGGAATTAAACCAATTGAAAAAGGTTTTATGTCAAGTTTGTTCATTATTCCAGCAACTTCTGCAGATATTTTTTCTCCTTTTTTTACTATAACTTTTGGTTCTTTAATACTTATTTTTCCATTTTCAACCTGAACTTTTATTCCTAATGCTCCTAACTCACTTATTGCAGGTCCTGGAACTAATTCAGTAGGGCCAGCAGGAATCTCTATATCTTCTGGTGCTTCTTGTCCTGCTTTAGCTCCTGCAGGTCTTTTGTTTTTTATTAATTCAGCTGCAAGTTCAAAAGAATCTAAATTTGAAAATAAAACAGCGACATTTTCTATAATTTTTTCTTTAAATTTTTTTAATTCTTCTTTTTTTAAAGAATCTAATGCTCTTAATATTAAACTTCTTTTAGGAACTTTTATAACAGCCTTATTTCTTAATTCTTTTCTAATCTCCTGGAGTTGTGAAGCAGGAATATTTTTTATAGAGGCTATTAAAATAGTCTTACTATTCTTTGCTAAATTTTCAAACCCTTTAACTAACTCTTTTTTTGCTTCTGAAACATGTGCTTCCATTTTATACTTCTATTTTTTTTGGTTTAGTCATAGTGAATTTTATTTCTATATTTTTTATATTCTCTTTTCCTCTTAGAAGAACTTTTAGAATAGCATTATAAATAGTAAGAATATTTTCAATAATATCTTCATCTTTCATACTTTGTTTACCAACAGACAATTTTATACTCGGTTCTTTTGTTCTTATTTTTACACTATTGTTGACTTTTCTTTTTAACTCGTCTATAGAGTTGTCATCGATATTTGTGAGAATTCCTAATTGTGGTGAAGGCATTTTACCTACTGGCCCTAAAACTCTTCCAAAAGTTGTAGCTACTTTTGGCATTAAACTTGCCTGAGAAGCAAAAAAATCAAATTTTTTTACTAATTTGTGAAGTTCTTTTTTGTCTGAATACTTTTTGAATTCTTCAGGCGTGATTGTTTCTATATTTTTATTTTTAGATTCTAAAAAACCACATATTTTTTTATCTTTTATTTTATGTTTAAGAGGAACAAAAAGATTTATAGAATTTTTTTTAACATCAAATTTTTTCAAGTTTATAATTAAGTCTACTGACTGTTCAAATTTTCTTTCTTTTTCTTTTCTAAGCTCAGTTAAAGCTTTTTTCAAATCTTGTTTAAGTTCAGCCATTTTATAACTTCTACATAATGCGTCACAAGTCTAGAAACTATCTTGCAACGATGTAGTGCGTTGAATTCTCCAACAAATAATCATTTATAAATCTAACCCATCACAAAGCTTTGTTTAATAATTAAAATCTGGTTAAAAAATATTGCGTTCTCTTCCAGCTCACGATTAATAACTAATAATAAAATCTCACAAATAATAATTTATCAATCTGCAAACAGAAGAGCCAATTTTCCATTTAATAAGTTAAAAAAATAGCAACTTTTCCAACAAAGCCCCATCACAATAATCCTTAAAAAACTCTATTTTCTTTTTTTGTTATGGAATTAATTGCATTACTTTCTAAAGGAAAAGGTTCATGGGCTCAGGTTTCTGGTTTAATGAAACACGGAGAATGGGATAAAATAATTGTTCTTGGAGATGATTTCGCAAAGCAATTTACACATGAGAAAGATTTTGAATTTATTAATGTGGATTTAAATAAAAAAATAAAAGACTTAAAAGAAGAATTTTCAAAAAAACTTAAGGGAAAAATTGATGGAACAGAAGTTGCTTTGACAATAGCTTCTGGCGACGGTAAAGAGCACATGGCTTTAATTTCAGCTCTAATTAATTTGCCTGTAGGAATTAGATTTGCAGCCCTAACAAGAGAAGGAGTCATTGATTTGTAATTTTTTATATTTTAATCTTTATTCTTTCTTTACTCTTTCCAAGCAAAACAACACAACTTCTTTCTTCTTCTCCTAATTTTTTATACCCAAAATTTTCTAATTCAGCTTCAAGTTTTTCTGCAAAATCTTTAACTTCTGGATGCAATGGCTGTTTACTATAACCCAGCCTTTTCCGAGAATATCCTAAAGATTTAAATCCTTTAATATGAATAAAATCTGGTTCTGATTTTTTTATTATATTTGCATATTGAGGAACATGCTCTTTTTTCATATTTGAAATTTTAATCTTTTCTTTTTCATCACCTTCTTTTGCAAGAGTCAACCTAATAACTCTTCTGGTTTTCCCTTTCAATTCTTTCATGACATTTAAAGTTTCATTAAATTTTTCCCAAGCATCTTTTTTTTCTGAGTTGTGCCATTTTTCAAAAAGTTCTTTGTTAGGAGCATTTGTTGAAATAACCATTTGTGTGGGAAGGGCATTCTCTTTCTCAAGTTTTTTTAGCATATCTGGATTCTGTCCATTTGTAACTAAATATGCAATTGCATTTCTTTTTTTAATTTCTTTAATAAGTTCTGGCATTTTTGGGTAGAGGGTTGGTTCTCCTGAAAGAGAAAAGGTGAAAAAATTTGGTTCCATAGCTTCTTTGAGTTTTTTCTTTGAAACATCCTTATTTCCCTTAAATCCATCCAATAATTTTTTTCTTGCTTCTATAACTCCCTCTAAAATTTTTTTTGGCTCATTGATTTTTCCAAGTTTTGTTCCTAAATTCATTTCTATAGGACGCCAACAATGTAAACATCTGTTTTCGCACCACATAACAGCAGGAGAAAACTGACAACATCTATGGCACTGGATTCCATAAAATTTTTCTTTCCAGCAAACCCCCTTGTTGTTCAAGGATTTTTTAGTCCATAAACAAACCTGAACTGCAGAATGATTTCCAACTATTCTATAATGCTGTTTTTCAAGAGTTTTTCTAACTTTATCTGGAATCATAGCAATGCAAAAAACAATCAAGTTTTAAACTTTACCAAAAACTAAATACCCAAGAAACCATTAATATTACAACTAAGAATAATATGAAATAAGTCAAGAATTTGAAAACTTTTTGAGCTTTATCTTTACTTTTTGTTATTGCAAATACTGTTAAAAATAAGAATCTTCCTCCGTCGAAAATTCCAACAGGCAACATATTTATCAATGCAACACTAATGCTAATCAAAATAATCCACCATAATAAATTATAAATAAATGTCGCAGCCTCAAAATTTGATTCATAATATATATTTGGTTTTTTTACTGAATAAATTAAACTAGTCATTTTCCCGATTATTCCTTCTTGCTCCTGGACTGCAAAACCAATTCCAAGCCAAGGTTTTCCTTGTTTTTCAGGATGCTCATCAAGAACAATTTCTTTTTCATAAATCTCACCTTTGTTATTCATTGTTATTGTTATAGTATCATTAGGAGAATATTTATATAGCTCTTCTTCTAATTTTTCTTTACTGTCAATTTTTATGTTATTAATTTTAGTTATTGCTCCTTTTAGCTCTGCATTAACTGCAGGAGCATTATCATATAAATAAATATATTCTTCTACATTTTTTTGTTTTTCTAGAAAGTTTTTTGTCAAAACATATGTTTCTTCCTCTGTTTTAATTTTACTTTGTTCTGTTTTATTTACTAAATTAAAAATTTGTTCATAACTTGTGTTTTCAACTGCAACTCCATTTATTGAAGAAATACTAGCAATACCAATAACAGAATAAGAATAGGAATCAAAATTAACTCCAGCAGAAGTAAAAGCTAAACTAAAAAATAAAAGTAATAAGAAAAAGAAGAGGATAGCAGTTAATATATTTGCAAAAGTTCCTGCAGAAAGTATTGCCATTTGTTTCTTTTTACTGGCTTTTTTCATGCTTTTTTCATCTTGTTCTACAAAAGCTAAAGGAAAAACCGGGAAGAAAAAAGGAAAAAATCCAAATCCTGTTTTCTTTATTTTGACTTTGCTTGCTGCTGCAAAAATCCCATGGAAAAATTCATGAGGTATTGCAATTATAGCAACAACAACAACAAAATAAATAAAATAAAATGGAGGTAATCCAGGTATATCAACAATATTTGTAATATAAGGAACTAAAGGCATTATAGGAGGAACTTTAATTGCTCTGACAATATCTCGGTTAAAAAGATAAATCCAAACTATTTTTCCAAGAAAATAAAAAATTCCTGCCATTAAAATATAACCTAATCCAATAGCAAAATAACCCAAAAAATTCAAAAATTTTCTATATTTTTTTCCAATATGATTAATTAATCTTATCCCCCATTTTGCTCTGTATAAAAATAATAATCCTTCTCTTTTTGTATTCTTTCTCTTAATATAAAGAAATATAGAAATAAATATCACAAAAGAAATTAGCAAAATTATATCATAAACAATAAAATCCATCTTGATTATTTTTTCTTAAGAGGACGGAAAGAACTCTTTTTGCATTTTCTACATTTAATTTTTCCAGCTAGAATTTTTTGAGGTTCTGCTTTAATTTTTGTACTGCATTTTTTACAAACAAAAACATTTTTGAACATTCTATCTGATGCTTCTTTTATCTTTGCCATTATATACTCTCTGATTTTATTTTACAAATATCTTCAATTGATTTCATAATCTCTGAATTTTTTGGTTTTTCAATATTTGCTCTTGCAATATCCACCATTGAAGATAAATTTTCTTCTTTTCCTATTAAATATTTAACTCTGTTTTGTTTATCTTTTATAATATAAATATTATTTTTTGGATTATAAATAGGTATCATTATAATTTCCTCTTGATTATTTTCTCTCCCTCTATATCCCAGTATTCTACATTTGAATTTTCCTGAAGCTCTGATTTTATTTCAGGCGGACAAGGAACTTCAAGTGTTTCAAAATTTTCTAAATCCATTATACTAACTTTATCTGCAATTGAAAGAACTTGCCCCTTTCTTTTTTCCACTCTGGGAATTTCAAATCTTTCATGACCCGGCACAACAAAAACTTTTTTCTGATTATTAATAATTCCAACAGCTTCTATTCTAGCCTTACTATGTCCGTGTTTTCCTGTCTTGCTTGTGTCAATCTTTTTAATAGTATATGGCTGTTTATCAACTATAATATTTGTATTTACTTTTGCTTCTGTTGCATTAATAAATTTTAAAACCATATTGTATCCAGAAAAAATACATTTATAAACATTTTTCTCGAGAAAATAAAATGGTATTAAAGAAAAAAGATTTTGTAGAAATAAAATTTACAGGAAGAATTAAAGATACTGGAGAGATTTTTGATTCAAATATTAAAGAAGATTTGGAAAAAATTGGTTCAAAAACAAAAGCAAAGCCATTTATTTCTTGTCTAGGAGAAGATATGTTTCTTAAAGAAATAGATAATTTTCTTATCGGCAAAAATATAGGAGAGCATACAATTGAGTTGACTCCAGAAAAAGCTTTTGGAAAAAGAAATCCAAAATTAATTCAGATGATTCCTATGAGAGTTTTCAGGCAGAATAATACAAATCCTGTTCCTGGAGCAATGTTTAATTTTGATGGCAGAATAGGAAAAATACTAACTGTTTCAGGAGGAAGAGTAATGGCTGATTTTAATAACCCTTTAGCAGGAAAAGATGTGGTTTACAATATAAAAGTTTTAAAGAAAGTTGAAAAACTCGAAGAACAAATTAAAGCCATTATAGAATTTTTATTTAAAAGAGAATTAGAATTTGAAGTAAAAGATAAAAAGTTAATAATTAAAGTAGAAAAACAAACGAAGCCATATGTTGAAATGTTTAAAGATAAATTTAAAAATATTTTTGGTTTAGAACTAGAAGTTAAAGGGAAAGAAAATAAACAAAAAGCAAAGAAAGAAAATAGTTTTCAGAAGAAGGAATAGTTTTTCACTACAATAATCCTTATAAATAATTTTCAATTCTCATTTTAATGGAAGATATCTATAATCAAAATATGAATTCTCAAGGAAATGCTTTTTTGTCTGATGAAGTTAAAAACATAGACGCTGAATTAGAAGAATTATTAAAAAAACAAACAGCACGAATTAGAGTAATTGGTGTTGGTGGTGGGGGTGGAAATTCTTTAAGCAGAATGAATGAAATTGGAATAAAAGGAGGAGAACTAATAGCAATTAATACAGATGCTCAAGATTTACTTTATACTAATGCAGACCATAAAATATTAATAGGAAAAGAATTAACTCAGGGTTTAGGTGCAGGAAGTAACCCCAAAATAGGAGAAGAAGCAGCAAAAGAATCTCAGTCAGATATAAAAAAGAAAATTTCTGGAAGTGATATGGTTTTTATTACCTGCGGATTAGGAGGTGGAACAGGAACAGGAGCTGCTCCTTTAATAGCTTCTTTAGCAAAAAAACAAGGTGCATTGACAATTGGTGTTGTAACTTTGCCTTTTACAATTGAAGGAAGAAAAAGAGTTGAAAATGCAATGGAAGGTTTAGAAAGAATGGAGGGAGTTGTTGATACTTTAATTGTCATTCCAAATGATAAACTTTTAGAATTAGCTCCTGAATTACCCTTACATACAGCATTTAAAATTGCTGATGAAATTTTAACAAATGCTGTTAAGGGAATTACAGAACTAGTTACTAGCTCTGGCTTAGTAAATCTGGATTTTGCTGATGTTAAGGCAATTATGGTTGACGGAGGAGTTTCTTTAATAGGCATGGGAGAATCAGACAGCCAGCAAAGAGCAATTGATGCTGTTGAAAAAGCAATTAGCAACCCTTTGTTAGATGTTGATATTTCCAATGCCACAGGTTCTTTAGTGAATATAGTTGGAGGAAGTGACATGAGTTTAGATGAATGCAAGACAATTATAGAAAATATAGGAAACAAATTAAGCCCAGATGCAAAATTAATCTGGGGTGCAAAAATTTCAGAAGACATGGATAAAGCCTTACGTGTTTTATTAATTGTTACAGGAGTAAAAAGCTCACAAATTTTAGGTAAAGGAGATTCAATAGAAGATGTTAAACATAAAGAAATTGAAGAAGAATTAGGAATAGATTTTTTTGAATAAAATGATAGATATTGGAGAAATTAAAACAATAGATGAAGTAACAGAGAATGCAGAGATAGTTTTGTCTAATATTAAGTATGAAGCATTAAATCAGGAAGAATATAAATTTTTAATAGAACAATATGATTTCCTTAGGCAAAGAGCAACAGAACTCGGAGATATAAGACCATGGGGAACACTCCCAAATGATCTTTTAGAAGCCAGGAAAATTCTAAATAATAATTATTGAAAAACCTTAAAAACTCTTTTTATATGATTAGTTTATGGTAAATATTAAAGAATTTCCAGGAAAAATAAAATCATTTGCTTTTAAATGTAAAAGAGTTTGGCTCGTTTTGAAAAAACCTACAAAAAAAGAATTTCAACAAGTTGCAAAAGTTTCTGCTCTTGGGATTCTGGTGCTGGGATTTTTTGGATTTTTAATATCCATGATTATGAAGATATTTATTGAGTAAAAACTAAAAACCTATTTTTATAGTATTATATATGAACTTAGAGAATATTATTAGGAAAGGAATAAACTCTGCCAAGAAAATTGCCCTTGCGGGTTTAGCTTCTTCTGTTTTATTTTTTAGTTCATGTAAACAGCCAGTAATTCCCCCAGAGTCTCCTCCAGAAAAGGAGGAAAATCCAGAAACATATGTTCTTTCAGGCAATGAACTAGAAAAACTGCAATTTGTTTCAGGAGATGTATTAAAATTCTCTGAAGAAGTTAATTATTCCTCGGGCGATGTTTTAGTCTGTGATATTAGCAATTTAACACCTAATGGACTTCTTAGAAAAGTGAAAAGTGTTTCTTCTGACGGAAAAACAGTTTATACAGAACAAGCAAGTCTTGAAAATGCTGTGGAAGACGGAAGTTTTGAGCATAGGGGCTCTATTTCTCCATCTGGTACAAGAGCATTAATTAATAAAAAAGGAATTTCTACTTCTTCCAGTGGATTTAATTTTAAGATTGATATAAACAATGTCATTCTTTATGACTCTGATGGAGATAAATCTACAACAGGAGATCAAATAATAGGAAATGGAGAAATTTCTTTTAACTCAGATTATGTTCTTGATTTTGAAATTAAAAATCATAATCTTGATTCATTAACTTTTAAAAAAATAATAAATGAAAATTGTGAAGTAGAGATAAAGTCAGATATTTCTGCAAGAATAATTAAAAAAGTAAATCTTGTTGAATATGATTTTCCTCCCTTTGTAGCTGGAGTAATTCCAGGAACTCCAATTCCAGTTATAATAAAACCAAATTTAGAAGTAGGTTTTAATTTTGATGGAGGGATTTCTTCTACAAAAGCCATAGTAACACAAGAAGCTGTTTTAACTGCAGGTTTAAATTATGAAAATGGAAGGTGGAGCCTAATAAAAAATTTCTCAAATGATTTTGATTTTTCTTCTCCAGAGTCTTCAGGAAATTTTAATTTTAAGGCTTCAGCAGGGCCAGAATTAAATTTTTTAATATATGGACTTACAGGACCTTATGGAAAAGTAGCTGATTATTTAGAACTTAATTCAGATGAAAACTCCTGGCAGCTTTATGGTGGATTAGAAGCACTTCTTGGAGTAAAAATGGAAATATTTAGTAAAAGTTTAGCTGATTATTCTAAGAAAATAATTGAATACAGAAAACTTTTAGATGAATCTGAAAGTTCAGAACCACCACAAGATATAACTACAATTACAATCCAACCAGGTTCAGAAGGAAAAGATGCTTGGGTAAGATACGTTCTCTATCCTGATGGTGAAGAGTATTATTACGGGTATCCAGATGCAGATCTATTAGAAATTCAGCACGAATTTATTGGAAGTCATGGAATAGACGATGATACTCTTATCGAATTCCCTTTATTTTCAATTCCTTCTAATGCAAGGATAATCTCCGGAAAATTAAAACTATATGGTTATGGAAATAGTAATTATACAGATGTAGAACCTGTTTTTAAGGTAAGAAAGATAATAGAACCATGGGATGAATCTTCTGTTAATTGGGATAATAAACCAAATTATGGAACTAATTCTGAGGAATGTACTTTTTCTGAAAGCAAGATGAGATGGAATGAGTGGGACATAACAACATTTGTCAAAGATTGGATTGAGGAGAATGACCCCAATTATGGCATCGCACTTATGACTACAGGAAATGATGAAGGAGGAAAATTCAAGAGCGGAGATTATTCTGAAGATCCGAGCAAAAGACCAAAACTTATAGTTTCTTACTACTAAACAAGGCAAATAAAAAACCTTATAAACTCTTTTTTTCACATAAATATATCTTTCTAAGATATTTAATCTTAGACAGAGCTAAACAATAGGTTTTGCTATTCAGACTTTCCTCGGAGGCAATGAGAGAAAGTCGCTTGAGGGATACAAAACCGTAGGTTTTGAAAAATGATTTTTATTATTAAGGTTACAACCAACAAAGAAGAGAAAGCAGTGGATATGATTGCTGAAAGAATTGAAAAGAAAAATCTCAATGTTTTTTCAGTTTCAAGACCACATGGTTTAAGAGGATATATTTTAGTAGAAGCAGAAAACAGAGAAACTACAGAAGAAGCTGTTTTTAATTTGCCCTATGTGAAAGGAATTATAGGAAAAACAATAACTTACGATGAGATAAAAAATATGGTTGAACCTACTGCAGAAGCAATTTCAATACAAGAAGGAGACATAGTTGAAATGATAGGACATACACTTAAAGGAGAAAAAGCAAAAGTTATGAGAGTTGACAAACAAAAAGGAGATGTAGTAGTCAGTCTTTTAGGAGCAGTAGTTCCTATGCCAGTAACATTAAAAGTAGAAGATGTTAGAGTTATAAGGAGGGAAGAAGAAAATGAATAAGTTTAATTTAATTAAATTTCTGCCTATGCAATTTCCATCAGAGGCAAAGAGAGAAATCGCTTATCAGTTCCGAGAAGGAAGATTAAGCGAACCTGTGCTGGAAAAGTTCAGGCGTCCTCGCAATGCAAGTTAAACTTTTAGTTGAAGGCGGAAACATGAAACCAGGACCAGCAGTTAGCCAAAAACTCGGACCTATGGGAATAAACTTAGGACAAGTAATACAAAAAGTTAATGAAGCAACAAAATCTTTTCAAGGACTAAAAGTTCCAGTAGAATTAGATGTTGATGCAGCGACAAAAAATTTTGATGTCAAAGTTTTTTCACCACCAGTTTCAGAATTATTAAAAAAAGAATTAGGCGTAGAAAAAGGTTCAGGAACTCAAGATAAAACAAAAGTTGCAAATGCTTCAATAGAGCAAATCATTTCAATTGCAAAAAGAAAACTTCCAAATTTACTTTCTAAAGATTTAAAATCAGCAGTTAAAACAATAGTTGGAACATGCGCAACTTTAGGAATTTTAATTGAAAATAAACCAGCTGTGGAAATTGAACAGGAAATTGAAGAAGGGAAATATAATTCAGAGATTAATCAAGAAAAAACAGAAACTTCTGAAGAGAAAAAATCAGAATTAGATAAATATTTTTCAGATGTAAAAAGTAAACAAGAAAAACAGAAAAAAATAGAAGAAGCTGAAGAGAAAAAAGAAGAAGCACCTAAAGAAGATGAAGAACCAAAAGAAGAAAAGAAATAATTTATAAATTAAGAATTCTTTGGTGTAATTAGGAAGACTAAGGATGGAAAGATATCTAATAAATAATAAACTAAAGAATCAGATTAAGAAGAGTAAATATACTATTAGAGAACTTAATAATCTGCTTGGTTTTGAAATAAGAAATGTCCTCAATAAAAATTTAACAATTAAAAAAGACCATATTCATAAAATTTCTTTATTATTAAAAGTTAATTTTAATCTCAAAAAGATCAATCTTGATTATGGAAAAAATCTTAATACAAATAGCATAACTAAGTCTATCCCAAAGATAAGAGAAAGTAAGAAGTTAGCAGAATTTATTGGTATAATGCTTGGGGATGGAAACATTTGGAAAAATCGAATTAGAATTGCTTTTGATAAGAGAAATTTAAAATATATAGATTATGCCTCAAGTTTATTTGAGAAAATCTTTAGAATAAAACTAAAAAAAGAAATTTTAGAAAGAACAAATCAGGCATATTTATATTGCACAAATTTGTTTGTAGTAGAGGAATTACTTAAATTTGGGCTTATGAGAGGAAATAAAATTCAGAATAAAATTGGGATTCCAAAATGGATAAAAGAGAATAAAAATTATTCAAAAAAATGTATAAAGGGTTTGATTGACACTGATGGTTGTATTTACTTGTGTAAAAGAGAAAAACAAATTTACATTAAATTTACTAATTTTAATAGAATATTATTACTTGATTTTAAGAAATTAACAAAAAATTTTGGTTATTCTTTTGCAAATGCTAATAAGAAAAATGTTTGTCTATACAGAAAATTTGAAGTAGCAAAGTTTATTAAAGAAATAAAACCTTTAAAATTAAATGGGGCTATGGGGTAGTCTGGATTGGTTTTTCTCTAAAAAGAAAAAACAAGGACAATAGCCTTTCAGGTTTGGGACTTGACGACCCAGGTTCAAATCCTGGTAGCCCCATTTTTTTAAAAATGATATTCAAAACAACAGTTGCAATAATTTATAACTCTCAAGGAGGATTTCTAATTCAAGATAGAAGAAAGAAGAGTAAGTGGGGAGAAGATTATTGTTTATTTGGAGGAAAAATAGAGCCTGGAGAAACTCCTGAAGAGGCAATAATCAGAGAAATTTATGAAGAATTAACTTTTGATTTAGGGAAATTGGATTTTGAATTTTTTAAAAAACAATCTGAAAAAGACTTAAAATTAACAGGTTATGATTTTCAAATTGAAAGATCTTCTTATATCTTTGAGATGCCTAATCTAACTTCTCTAATTGTTAGGGAAGGAGAACCAGCAATAATTCCTTAGATAAACTACCAAATATTAAGATGATAAAAAGCCAGCCAGAATTATTGATTGAAGTCCATGATTGTTTAGTAAGGCAGAGCAAGATAAGACATAACAACTTTTAAAAACTGATTTTTCAATTTATTTATATAAATAAACGAGTGAAACAATGCCAACAAAATTAAAAAAAACAAAATCTGCAGGAAGATTTGGAGCAAAATACGGAAGGTCTATAAGAGCAAGACTTGTTAAAGTTGAAGAAAAACAAAGAAAAAAACAAGAATGCCCTTTTTGCGGAAAGCAAGGAATTAAAAGATTATCAAAGGGAATTTGGTATTGTAAAAAATGCAATAAAAAATTCGCTTCAAACATATACACTTTAAAATAAAATGACATCCTATAAGTGCTTTAATTGTGGAAGGAAAATCTCTGAAGCTAATCTTAAAAAAAGATTCAAATGCCCAAATTGTGATTCGAAAATTTTCTATAAGTCGCGAAACAAAGTTAAAAAAATTAAAGCAGAATGAAAGAGCAAGAAAAAATTCAGGAAATACAAACATTAGAACAGAATTTTCAAAATTTGCTATTCCAGAAACAAGCTTTTGAGATGGAACTTGCAGAAACAAAATCTGCACTAAAGCAAATTGAAAGTTCTGGAGATGAAGTTTTCAAAATCATTGGACAATTAATGTTGAAAGCAGATAAAGATAAAGTAAAAGAAGAACTTGAAAATAAAGAAAAAATCCTTAATTTGAGAATAAGTTCTATTGAAAAGCAAGAGAATTCTTTAAGAGAAAAATTAGAAAAATCAAAAGGAGAAATTACTAAAGAGGAAAATTAAATATGCAAAAAATCGACGAAATATTTATAAATATCTTAGATGTGAACTTAATATGGTTTTAGATAAAATAAAAAAAGCTTTCTTGGGTGAAAAAAACGAGGAAATTAATGACGAATATTTAGAAATAGATTTAGACAAGGAAGAAAAGGAAAATAAAGTTCTTGTAAAACTTTTTGTTCTAAAAGATTATGGAGATATTACAAATGTCCTTGATGCTTTAAGAGAAGGCTACACAATTGCTGTAATTGACATAAAAACATTAAGACAAAAGGACTCTATTGAGCTGAAAAGAGCTGTTTCAAAAATCAAAAAAACAACAGATGCTCTTGAAGGAAACATTGCTGGTTTTGGAGAAAATTTAATCATAGTGACTCCTTCTTTTGCTAAAATCCACAAAGAAGCAACAAAATCAAATCAAGAAAAGAAAAATAAGTTTGAATAAACTTTTAAACACATCTTCTCATAAAATTATATGGAAACTTTATTTATTCCTGCTGAAGCTAAAGCAGAAGTTAATTATTCAAAAATTGAAAAAATTTCAAAAAAACTGCCCAAAAGCATTTCTGTTGTTTATTCTATACAATATAAAAAAATAGCAGAAGAAATTAAAAAAATTCTCTCAGAAAAGCATAAAATAACAAAATTTACCCAGGTTTTAGGTTGTTCAAAGCCAAAATTTCCCAAGCAAACAAAAGCTATATTATTAATTGGTTCTGGAAAGTTCCATGCTTTATCTCTTGCTTCAGAAATATCTCTTCCTATTTATATATTAGAGAGAGATAAATTTTACAAAATATCTGAAAAAGATATAGATTCTTACAAAAAAAACAAAAAAGCTTCTTATTTGAATTTTCTTAATTCAGAAGAAGCAGGGATTTTAGTTTCAATAAAACCAGGACAGCAAAATCTTCAAAAAGCTTTAAGTTTGAAAAAAAATCTCAAAGATAAAAAATGCTATTTATTTTTAGGAAATAATATTAATTCAGAAGAATTTGAAAATTTTTCAATTAAAAGCTGGATAAATACTGCTTGTCCAAGACTTGACATGGATATAAGGATTATAAATGTCTCAGATTTAAACCTTGGCAATTGAGAAAACTGTTTTTAGAGCCACAATTATTGTTGCAGGAACAAATAAGACAATTAATGCAGCAAATATTGAAGAGACTATTTCCCAGATACTTATTCCTATAACAGAGCCAGTTACACTTTCCATTCCAAATTTACTAACTACAACAAGAACAGCACCAGCAATTAAAAATGTCTGTGAATCCTTTCCTCCAACATTAATAGAAAAACCAACAATTATTCCAAGAAAAACCAAAATAGCATAAACTATTGAGCTATAAGACTTGAACAAAGACATATCAATAAGTATTGAAGATAAAAGCCCTATAAAAACAGCAAGCACAACACCTATTAAAAAAGCCCATGCACCAAAAGAAGTTTCCTTAGCTTTTATCATGAAATAAACAGCAAACAAAAATATTTAAATGTTTCATATATTCTAAAATCATCAAAATCCTTATTTTAATGCATATATCTGAAAATAGAAATCTTTATAAATCATAGTAACTGCGAAATGATTACAAATGAAAAACAAGTTTTTTACATTATTGAGTTTAAGTGTTTTTACATTGCTAATGTTAGTTAGTTTTGCAAGTGCAAGTTTGACATTAGAAGAAAATTCTTGGTCCTCTACAACTGTTGACCATAATTCTGAGGCCACAATTAGTTTTAATTTAACTGCAACAGATGATTACGATTCTCTTGATTGGTCAGAAAGTGATGCTGGTTCAAAAGCAACTTGGAAAACACTTCCAACAATCACTTCAATTAACAATGGCGATGAGATAACTTTAACAGCAGTTCTTAAAGTAAATCAATATGCTTCAGGAACTATTAGTGATGCAAAATTAAAAGTAAAGGATAACCTAGTATTATCTAATGAATTAACTCTTTCAGCAATTACAATCAACCAAGACAAATCACTATCTCTTACTTCAGAAACAATATCTTATTCTGAAAACACAACAACTCTTACTCTTACTAATGACGGAAATACACTTTTAGAAAACATTCAAATTACTGCATCAGGAGATTTTGATGTAAATATTTCTGGAGATGTAGATTCTTCTGATAAAATAGCTTCTATCTCTGAAGGAACTACTAAATTAATTACCATTACAAGAACAAGTTCTTTAAGTGGTGTTGGACCACAATCAGTAACAGTTACTGCAACTGCAGATGATGAAACAACAACTACTGGCAAAGTTTCAACAAATCTTCCTTTCTATACAGGAGAAAATCAAGGAAACTTAAAAGTTTCTGATATTGATTTTAATACAGAATCAGGATTTGGTGATGATGAAGATTATTGGTATCCTTTTGATGAAGTTAAAATAGATTTTAATGTAGATAATAAAGGTGAGTGGGATATTGAAGATATTGAAATTGAAGCTTGTATTTGGGATGAAGAAGATGAAAAATGCATTTTTGATGAAGATGATATGGATATAAGTGATGATAAATTTGATTTAGATGAAGGAGATGATTTAGATGTTACAATGATTTTTGAAGTTGATGCAGATGAATTAGAAGAGGGTAATACAGAGTATACAGTTTATATAAAAGCAGTTGGAATAATTGATGATAATAGCGCACCAGATGATGTTGATGGAGATAAAACTGGAGATTCAGATTCTCAAGAAATAGAGATAGTAACAGATGATGAATTTGTAATAATAAATGATATACATTTTGAACCAGCAAGTCCAGTTACTTGTGGCTCTGAAGTCCAAATAACAGCAGATGTTTGGAATGTAGGAGATGATGACTTAGATGATGACGAAGTTTATGTTTTAGTATATAATAAAGCATTAGGAATTAATGAAGAATTTGAATTTTCTTCAGGAATTGATGCAATGGATAGTGAAAAGATTTCTTTTTATATTCAAATTCCAGAGGACTTTGAAGAAGGAACTTATAAAATTGAATTCATAGCTTATGATGATGAAGATATGAGTGATGGCGATGTTTTTGAAACAAGCAAGGAAGATGAAGAAGCAATATATTCTGATTATTTAACAATTGAAGGAAATTGCATTTTCAAGCCAGAAGCAACAATTTCTACTTCATTACAATCTGGTGGAATTGCAGGAGAAGAACTTGTTGTCAAGGCAACAGTTACAAACACTGCTTCAGAAACAAGAACTTTCACAACAAGCGCAGATGGTTACAGCTCTTGGTCAGAACTAGTAGATGTTGCTCCTGAAGTATTAGTTCTTGATTCAGAAGAATCTGAAGATATTTTAATCACATTAAATGTAAACAAAGATGTTTCAGGAGAAAAAGCTTTCAGTGTAATATTAACTGAAGATGAAAACGTTATTTCCCAGCCAGTTACAGTCACAATTGAAAAAGCAGGTTTTAATTTTAACTCTATAACTGGAGGAATAATTTCAGAAGAAAACTGGTATTTATGGGGAATTGGAGCACTAAACATAATCTTAGTTTTGATAATTATCTTTGTTGCAGTGAGACTTGTCAGAAAAAAAGAATAATTATTTTTTGAAAATTTTCTTATAAATCTTCTCTCCTAATTTATCTTCTGATTCTTTTTTAAGAACTATTATTCCAACAATATAACCTATTAATGCTCCTGAAAGAACATCACTCAAAAAGTGTAATCCAAAATAAATTCTTGAAAAAGCAATTAAAAAAGCAAATCCGAGCCAGATATATTTTATTTTAGGAAATTCTTTTGATAACAAAGGAAGAGCACAAAATGCCAACATTGCATGAAAAGAAGGGAAAGAAAAATTCCAGATTAAATGATTTGCTTTTTCTAAAAATACAGGAAGAGATACAATTCCAATTTGAAAAGGTCTTGCTCTTTGCACAAAAACTTTTAACAAAAAACTAATTACCACAGAAAATCCTATAGTTATCCATAAAGGAAAAACTAATCTTCTTTTATTTTTGTATAATAAAAATAAACCAGTTAAAATAGAAAAAATGATTATTTTAGAACTAAGAAAATTTATTATTGTAAAAAAATTATCAAGAATATTTCCCCTAAAAGATGAAATCATGCTTATTATTTCAGAGTCAAAATAAAGACTTGTTAATATAATAAAAACAAAAACCATCAAAATAAATAAGTTTCTTTTTTTCATGAATTTTCAAAAGCCAAATTATTTAAATAAATTTCTACTTTGACTTTTATGAAAAAACTTCAAATCCGATTTTCAAATATTTTTTTTAGGTATATAATCCTGTTATTTCTTGCTATTCCTAATCTTTGGATTTTTTATTTTGTTTTCACGCCTCTGACAGCTTATGCAACTTTTTTCTTGTTCAGCTTTTTTTTTGAAACTTCACTTCAAGGAAGCACAATTTTACTTAACAATAAAATCCCTATAGAACTGGTAAAAGCTTGTGTTGCAGGTTCAGCATATTATCTTCTTGTAATTTTAAATTTATCAATTCCAAGAATAAAAATCAATAAAAGATTAAAGATGCTTCTTTTTTCTTTTGGAACTTTTTTCTTTGTAAATGTTTTAAGAATTTTTGTTTTAGGGTTAGCATATGCTTATGAAAAAACTTGGTTTGACATAGCCCATAAACTTTTTTGGTATGCTGGAAGTATTTTCTTTGTAGTTGCAATTTGGTTTGCTGAGGTAAAAATATTCAAAATCAAAGGAATTCCTTTTTATTCAGATTTAAAATTTATTTTTGGAAAAGTCAGAAAATTCAAGAAAAAGCACTAATCATTTTTATTGTTCCAAGAAGTATAATAATTCCTGCTATCAAAACTCCTGAAGCTATTGCAAGAATACTCTTTTTTCTATCTAAACCCATAAGCCATGAAACAAGACAGCCTGTCCAAGCACCAGTTCCTGGAAGAGGAACAGCAACGAGAAACATCAAAGCAAAAAATCCCATGGATTCATATTTCTTTTCAAACTTATCCATTCTTTTTTGAAATTTCTTTAGATAAGCATTAAAAAACCTTTGATATATTTTCAATCCCAAAAGCATTTTATGAATATTATCTAAAAAATAAAATATAAAAAAAATAACTAAAATATTTAATAAAATAACAGAAGCAAAAACTAATAAAATAGGAATTTGATTTTCTGTAGCATATAAAACAGCTAATGGCAGTCCAACTCTCAATTCTGTTACAGGCAAAACTGTGAGAATTAATGCATAAATAAATCTAAAATCCATTTCTATCCTAGTTAAACAAATTATTAATTATTTCTTTGATTTTCCCTTCTTCCCTTGTTTTTCCCTCACTTTTTACAAAATATTCTACCATAAATCTTTCAGTAACTTCTAAAATCTCACAATCAGCAACATTTAAAGTATAACAAGATGGTCCTGTTTGTTCTATATAAGATTCATTAGCTTCCTGTACTTGTATAAAAGTGTATCTGCCATGAGAATCACAAGTTGCATTTTCATCTTTGATTATTTTTACTCCAAAAATATCTAATTTTAGCATATTAGCAATTGCAATATTTTGATCTCCGTCGCAGTCAAAATTTCCCGCGATATCAAGCACAACATCTTTTCTTAACAAAAGTTCTCCATTAAAAGGAACTTCTTCGAGTTTTCTTGGGTCGTTTCTTAAATAAATATTATAATCTGTAGAAACTACTTTTCCAGTTATGCTGTCTTTATATTGAACAGGAAAAGAAGCTTTATATACTAACAAACAAGGTTCAGCGTCGCAAAAACTTTCTTTCACAAAATCAACTCCATTATAATTAAAACTATTCATGGCATTAGCCCCCCAAACAACTCCTAAAATAATTAAAATAAAAACACCTATTCCAATAAGAAATTTCTTTAAAGTTTCACTTTCTTTACTCTTTGAAACTCCTTTTTCTTTTTCTTCTTTATCTATATTTTTTTCTTTTTCCTCTTTATCTTCTCTTTTTTCATCTTCTTTTTTATCTTCCATTTTTATATTTCTCTATAAAGGTTTTTAAGGTTTATTGCACTTTAAGTATTTCAAATAAAAACTTATCTGTTGCTTTTATAATTTCCTCTCCTTTGCCATAAATAAAAATACAATTTTCCTCTTGCTTTACTTCGCTGTTTTCAGATTCTTGAATTATGATAAAATTATCTTCACAAGTTTTTACTGGCCATTCAGAATCACATTCAAATTCTGCTGTTGAATTTTCTAAATCAGGACAAGCATACTGCCTTCTTAAAACAACTTTATCAAGATTCTGATATATTTCTCTTTCTGCATTATAATTTTCTGAATAAATGTAAAGAGGTTTTTCTAAATAATCATTAATATCTTTTAAAACATTTATCTCTGTTAAGTTTTCTGTTTCTTTTGGATTATATTTGAAGAAAAATTCAGCTCCAAATATCTCTGCAAACCAGTAGCCATTATTTTCTAAAAAATCAATTCCATTATAAACTATTCTCTTTTGAGAAGAATTATCCCTTGCAGTAAAAGAATATCCAATAACACTAAAAAGCATTATAGATACAAGAACTATTCCTACAATCAACTGATTTTTTTTCTTCTTTTTCTCTTGTTTTTGTTTTGAAACTATTTTTCTCATAACTTGAAAGAGTTTTACTATATAAAAATGTTTTTTATTTTTGCTCTGGAAAGATTTGGTTTGCTCATTAAATTCACTCGCACTTTAATATGATTAACAAATAAAATCTGCTTTTAGTTAATATCCCCTTTAATCGCGAGCTGGGCGAGTCAAACTTTATATATTAAAAAGACAGGCTAAAAAATAAATCACAATTACTTATTAATATTTACTCAACTATGCGTTAGCAGACAATTTTTGTAATAACAAAGCTCTCGCCAGTTATTAAAAAAAGAAAGAAAAAGAAAAATAAAAAATTAAATCTGTTTATTCAGAACTTTCTTCTGTTACAAGTTCAGCACTAGTTGATGAAGTACCTTTGTACTTCTTACCAGCAGTTGCATCAACAGTTTGAGTTCTTAGATAAGTAGCAGCATTTACAGTGTCTGCAGCTTCATAACCAGCAACTAATAAAGCAACCTTACCACTTGTGTAAGCATCGCCAAAGCTTTGGATCAAGAATTGTCCTGAACCAACATCTGTGTTGTCTGTGAAACTACTTCCACAATAAGCTCCTCCTAATAAATTAGCAGCAACTGAGTTTACACAGCTTCCACCAACTACTATTAAGTTCTTTGAACTTACAGAGCTTACTTCACTATCTTTAACAAGAACATCTCCTAACTGTTCTGAACTACTTGTTGTGCTTGTAACTCCTGAAACACTTGCATCAGAAGCTCCTAAGTACATTTGTGCATAGACTTGCTCGTCAGGGTAACTAATTTCAGCATCATGGTTGTCTGAATCAGATTGGTCTACTGTGACGATAGTTCCCCACAAGTTCATTTCTCTATACAAGTCAGTGTCAGATTCTAGTTGGACTTCATGTTTCCAGCCACTAGGTCTGCTGTCACTATTCCATGTATCTTCAACATCACTAACAGAAACAGTTCCACCATCACTCATCTTTACAATAAGTGCTTCATAGTTAGAGTTGTCATCATCTTGCTCTTCAAACAAGATAATTCCTGGATAGTCTATTTCACTTCCATCAACATCTCTAAGTCTGATTTGTGTTTGGTTGGCAGCACTACCATTAATGACATAAGTAAGCTCTCCTGCACTAAGAGTTGTTCCATTGGCATCCAAGCTAGTATTTACTACTTTTGAGTCAATTTTCCATGAATCGTTACCATGACTGGAAACACTAAAAGTACTGAAGCCATCTCCATTAGGGAGTGCTATCTCACTTGCATCTGCATTAGCACCATCTACATTATTCAAACTAATATTCAATGGTTCATAAAACGCAAGCTTTGCTCCTTTGGAAGTTTCAATAGTTGGGTATACATCTATCTTTCCAGCTGTTCCATCATAGTCCAAGAAAACATATCCATATTCATTGCCTGATAATTTTACATATGTTACAGTATATGATGTTCCGCCAATTTTCATTGTACCACTACCTTCACTACTAATTGTTGGTGAGTGCTCTTTACCTGAAGCTTGGTCTGTAAAGATTACTTCATCATCACTATATCCATCTGTGAGGTTAGTTAATGTTGTCAACTGCAATAAGTGTCCAGTATTTTCGTTTCCTACAACTACATATTCAGTACCATTTTCTGTTGTAGATATATTAGCTCCTTCTACAACATGGATGTCATTACCTTCAGAATCTCCAAGTTCTGCCACTCCACCACTGTTAGAAGCATTGTAATACCAGTTAAAGTCACTTAGTGATTCTCCATCGTCTGTAGTGAAACTTATTGTAGCACGGTCATCTGTTGTTTTAATAGATATTGTTTCTCTGTCAGATGAATCTAAAGGAATGTTCAATCCAGGAAACATTAATTTTACTGCTTCAAACACAGGGTCAACAAACTCTTCTCCTTCATTAATTCCATCTGAACTAGCATCTTCTGCAGAAACCTGGATAGATATACTTGTTATATCTACAAGTCCTGAATCGAAAACAACGTTTGTTCCAGTTACTGTGTCTTCATCAGAAGTAACTTTAACACTACTTCCATCTTTCAAAAGAACTTGTCCTGTTCCAACAGATACATCAGCTCCTTCTGTATTTTGTGGTGTACTACTAAATGGATCTGATACAGTAACATCTACTCCAAGAAGTGTTGCAGACGTATCTTGACTAATTGTCTTAGTCTTAGAATCTCCGGAAGAATCTGTTATGCTGATTTTTGCATCAGAATCTGATGCAGTCATTAACTCAACAGTATATTCTTCTCCGTCAACAGTTACTGTTGCAGAACTTGAGCCAGTAGCTCCTGTTCCAACTTCTAAACTTACTTTGTCAGAAGCTCCAAGAAGATATAAACTAGTGTTAGTTGTACTTGCTCCAACAGTATATGCCTTTCCAAACAATGTTATTTCTTCTCCGTGAGAATCTGTGTCTGTGAAATTAATTGCATTGTCAAAATCTACTGTCAAATTAAATATCTGACTTGATGCAGAAGCTGTTGTTGGCAAATCCCAAACTACTCCAGGTTCTGTACTTGGAGATGGTTGTTGGTCAAATTCTAATCTAGCATCATCTCCTATTTCTATAGTGTGACTTACTGTAGTTGACTTAGTTGAAGTTCCATCAGCAGCACCACTAAATGTAGTATCTGCTAAAGCAGTTGGCATGTCTGTACTTGTTACAAGACTATTTACATTATCAAGAGTATCATTCATGTAGATTCTATCTGAGCCAGTATCTAAAGCATAAATCTCTCCACTTGTTGTAGTTGTACCATCAGTTGATGTTCCCATGTGTGATTGCAGATTTGTTTGAATGTTTCCTGCAGGAACTATATCAATTCCATTAGGAGAATCTGAACCATACACAATTGCTACATCTGCACTACCTCCAACCACAAAAGGGCTAGGATAATTTGCAGCAGCAGCAATACCAGCAGACATACCTACCATCAGTGCACTAGCTGCGATTGCTGAAATCTTTCTAAAAAGTTTCATCTCTATTTATTTAAACCTCCTTTCACCATTATAATCATGTTGTCTATGACAACCTCCTCCCAACTAAATAGCCATAGGGTTAACTTTTTAGCTGAGATGAACATAACCCCTATGTAGAACACTCTTTCTTTCGATTGAGTGTAATCATTTCACACATTTCTCTTTAAAAAGATTATTGTTAGTTTATTGGCATTTTAGAGTAAATTGTTTATTTTTCAAGGTTTTATTTATAAATATTACGTTGTCACTGATATATTAATACAATACCTAAATTTTAGCAAATCAAAACATTTATTAATATAGGGTAATTATCTTTAATATATAATAAAAAATAATATATATTAAAAAAATTTAATATAGATAATAACTTAAGGATATTCAATAAAAATGACAAAAACAAGAGAAATAACAATTATACAATCAAAAGGAGCATTTTCTTTATTCAAAAAACCCAAGACATCTAAAAAGGATTATGATTTTTCAGGAATTTTAGCATTAAGACAGCTTTTGCACAATGAAAAAGCAAGAATTTTACATGTTATAAAAACAAAAGAGCCAATATCTATATATGATTTAGCTAAAAAACTTGACAGAGGTTTTAAATCTGTTAATGATGATGTAAAACTTCTCAAAAGATTTGGCTTCATCGAGCTAATTAAAGAAAGCACAAAAAACAGAATAAGATACAGACCAAAAATAACAACTGATAATGTTATAATTCATCTGAAAATTTAATAATAAACAACAAGATTTAACTCAACAGAATCTCCTCCTCTTGAAAACTCTTGCACAGAACCTTTAGAATTAGAAGTGACATTTCCCTTATTTAAAATAAATGAATTTTCTTCATTGTAAACTTCATTGTAAATAATCTCTAAATTATATCCTTTTACAGGACTTTCTTGTCCAACATCCCAGCTTTCTTCTATAATTTCTCTTAAAGTTGAATTAAGAACTTCACAAGTATCTCTTTCATCTAAACAAGTTTCTTCATCATCACAATCAAAAATCAGCTCTCTTACTGAAAGATATCCAAAATTATCCTTGCAGTCTGTTGTATATTGAAGAGATGCCTGAACAAAACTTTCTACTTCATAACTTTCCACACTTTCACTTCCAGAACCTCTTGACAAAAAAATTCCCAAAAAAACTAACAAAATAACAGATACTAGAATTATTATTAATGCAAACCCTACCATCTCTTCTTGCCCTGATTTTGAGAAAATTTTATCCATCATTTTTCTTCATAACTTATAATTAATTTAGCTAATTCACATTTATCATAAGTATTTCCTTGCGAGAGCTCTTTTCTGCATAAAGAAACAAAGTTCGCTACTCCTATACCTTTTGTTTCACCAGAACGTATTTTGATTACTGAGCAATCAGGATAATTTCCAACTTCACATTCTGTATTTTCATATGATTCAGGGTAAATTTTTCTAATTTCTATATTTGTAACACCCCAAAAACCAATATATTTAGAAATACTTTCTTTTAACATCATTACTTTATCAGCATCAATACAATTTGTTCTTCTGTTTCCAAAAGCTTCTCCACATGAAAACTCAGGAGAATTTGCAAGTTTACTTACTAAAAGCATGGCATTTTCTTGTTCAAGAAGTGTTGCCTTCTCCCTTAATCCAGAAAATCTAAAAACCAAAACAAGCATACCAGCCATAACAAAAAATAAAGTCACAGCTATCAGCATAAACGCCATCTGCTGAATTTTCATTTGTGCTTTTTTTACCATAATTTACAATAAGCATCCTCGTTTTTTTCTTTGATTTTTTCCACAATATTTGCTATTCCAATTAAATCAGAAGAACTTTCAACACTTTTTGCAAGATTACTTAATTGCAAAAGTTCGCTGTTTAAACTTGAACTGCAGCCTTCTCTGGCAACAAAATTCGCTTTATCTCTATACAACAAAGCTAACTGAGAAGCTCTTTTCATTAGTCTTTCAACCTGGCATTCATAAACTTCTGGTGTTGAAAAAACAGCAGCATACATTAAAGTATCACCCTCAAAATACATTTTCTCTTTATCTTTCTTAACAAATTTTCCAGGATAATTAACTTCTATATCACAATTCTCTGAAACAGAGCCAAAACAAACTTTAGCATCTTTATTTGAACAATTTTCTAAGTTTACATTTTGCAGTTCTAATAATTTTATTTCATTTTCAATATTATCAGGAGCATCTAAGAAACAATATGTTTGTGAAGCAGAACCCAGGTAAATTAAATCAGTTACTTTAAATGGAAATTCAAATGGTTTTGAAAAAATATAAAACTTTTTTCCTTCTGCAAAATCTTCAGAAAAAATATATTTGTTTTTGAATGAAGCTCCTTCTAATGTTTCAGTCCATTGCCCAAAACTTTTTTGTGATATTTTTATTATCTGTTTTCCGAATAAACTTGTATTGGAACATTGTGTGTAAATTCTAGTATCTCCTTTAATACTCATAGAAGTTACTTTTCCTGATTCTACTCCTGTTTCAAGAGGATTTAATAAAACACCTATTTCTTTTTGTGTTTCAGCACTCATTTCATACTCTCCAATATTAACGATTTTTGTAGTAGCATAAATTGCTAAAAATAATATAAAACCTCCTACAATAATTGCAAAAAGCCATGCAAAAGACATTTGAAACCCCTTTTTTCTCATCATTCAATTTTTTTCAATACTAACCAAAGATTCACCAAAATCTTTTTTAATTATCATCTTAACTTTTCCATTAATAGTTTTAATACAAAAAGGATCTTTATCTTCGACGATTTTTTCTATGTTTAAATGTTCTATTTTTTTTCCAGCAACATATTCAGAAGATTCAAAATACATATTTTGAAAATCATCTTTATTTGTAAAACAAACTTCTTCTATTTTTTTTGGCAAAGAATATTCTTTTTCCTGAGATGCCTGAGAACTTTTCCAAACAGTATCTATATCCTCTTGTAAATCTTCAGCAAATGTTTCTATAGTTATTTGTTTTTGAAACCCAACAAACTTTTGAATTGCATAAAAAGCAAATGCAACAAAAACTATTATAAGAATTATTGAAAAAATCATTCCAAAAGACAATTTCATTTGTGCTTTTTTATTTCTTTGCAGTTCCCTCTTTTTCATGCTTTTTAATAGATTTTACTTCTTTTATTTATTTCTGAAATAAAAATTAAATTTTTCTCTTTAAATACAGCATAGATTATTCTAGAACTTCCAATTCTCACTCTAAATACTCTTTCTTTCCTATTAATAATTCTCACAGAATCAGGGGGAAATGGTTGCTTAACAAGTTCTTTTATCTTTTTTATAATTCTCTTATAGAGAATTTCATCACATTTTTTTAAAAATTTTTTAGAAATATTAGAGAGTTTAATTTCTAACATTTTTTCTTTCAAGTTCTAAATCCTGAAGAGAAACTGCTTCTCCTTTTTCAAGTTCTTTCAACCCTCTTTCAAGATTCTCTTCCTCTTCAGCTGTTAAAAAACAATCAGAAATAGTTTCTTGCATAGCAATAACTAATTTTTTTAGAGATTCTATCTCTTTTTGAACTGATTCAAGAGTGGTTTGTTCCATGCTTTCTTCTAACTTTTAAGACTTTTAAACTTTTCCTCCTTTCAATAAAAAAGAAAACTATAATTTAAAAATATTAGCTAAATTAGGCTCTGATGAAACCATGGGAAATTATTAATTTCCTACTCGTTCCTCACAGATTATTTTAGATTTAATAGAACTATCTCAGATGAGTTTTTTGAATGAAAAATAGTTCGCCTATTGGCTCAAATTAATCCACAAATAACTGCAATCCTCGTTGGTTTTAGCATTAATTATATTATCAATAGCGAATGAAGTGAGCCAAGTTATTGAAAAATAAGAATACCCTTTATAAGTATCAGAGATACTCATAGAAGACGGAATTTTAATGAATAAACTAAATAGATTTTAGATTTAATAAAGATAGTTAAAAATTTTACATTCTTTAGATTTGATAAAGAAACAACGATGTTTAATTTATAATTTTACAATTTTAATTTGTATCATAAAAAGAGGTGATAAAATAAAAAAATAAACAGGAATCCACCAAAGCTCTAAATTTGAAAAGGTTTTGCTATTATACTGCACTCATCTGGGCGAGGTTCTCTGCCATATTCATCTCTACATTTAATGTAGAAATTTCTGTTTGTTTTCCATTCTGTGAAGTGATTTACATCATTTGTAGTAGTCATGGATAATCCGTCGTCAAAAGCATAATTACAATCAACAAAATCATAAACACATTCTGCTTTTTCATCTGTGATTATTTTTAAATATGTATCTTCATGATAAGCTCTCACAACAACAGGAGGATTTGTATCTGTTTCAACTTCAAATGTTATTTCCCCATAATCTGAATTTCCTCCTAAATCTACACATTTGATATCATAACTGTGTTCTCCTGTTTTAAGCCATAATTCATGGCTATGTTGATAGCTTCCTGTTTCTAAAAACATAGAATAAGCACTTTCAGCTTCATCTGATTCTTTATAATAACAAGTTGCTTCTCCTTTATTATACCCAGCAGAAGTTTCAGCTTCTAAAGTAACTTTAACATCTGTTGTTGAGTCTTTTATTGTTGTGCCATTTGGACTCAAAGATGTAATAGCTAATGGCTGAGTTCCTTTTATTGTGAATTCATAAGATTCTACATTTGTGTTTCTATTACTTTCTTCTGCACTTGGCTGGTCTTTACATCTGAAATAAAATTTATTGTTTAAACCGTCTTTTATTCCTGTTAAAGTTGTTGTACATGTATAAAGTCCCTGAGCATTCATGTCATTTACAGAATCAGCCAATGAACAACCCATCTTATTTTCCATATTTTCGTAAGCTTGGTCATTGCGACTCCAACTACACTCTGCTGGTTCATTCACATAAAGATTTAAATTTATTGTACTCTGATTATAGGCAATAGGCATATTATTTAATAAGTCAGTTGAAACTATCAAAGGAGGTGTTGTGTCAGCTCCTTCTTCTATACAAAATTTAAATATAAATGTTGCAGGATTAGAATTTCCATTTGCGTCCTGGCATCTTACATATAAATTTTGTTCTCCTCCTACTTCAGTTTCTATTCCTTCTGCTTCTAAAGATGAAGGAGAAGGTAAACTTAAAGAGTAAATATGTTCTTCTTTGAACAAACCACTGCTCATAGTGAAACTCATTTCTTCATAAGATTGCTTTCTTGTTGTATCTATTTTACACTGAGCAGGCTCGTTTAATTCTATTCCAAAGTTTAATGCAGTAAATGCAGGAATACATCCATCACTTGATTCAGGATTAATTATTTTAACACCTCTGTCTGGAGGAGAAATTGCATTATCTGGAGAGTATTCATATCCACTTGTTAAAACATCTTCCCAAGCTTCTATTGTCGGATATTCTGAATCATCTCTGCTAACATAAACACAAACAGCTTCTCCACTTTCCTCGTCATTTAAAAGTTCACAACCTTGTCCTAAGCTTCTGCATTGATATTCACTGCATGGAAGAATTCCTTGTTGGTTACATTTATCACAATCTGCTCCTCCTGTATCTGGTTGCCAAGGTAAGCATTCAAACACAACTGTTTTTTGGTCATAAGTTTTGTAATGTGCTAAAAAAGTTACAACTGTTACTACTGCTGTTATTCCTAACCCAATAGCCCAACCTCCTGCAGTAGTGCCTGTTGTTCCACCTATTAAACCTCCTTTTTTTAATAAACCCACAGTTGTTTCAACTCCAAAAACTGCAACAGGTAGTGCAACAGATAAACCTCTTGCCCATCCTTCTCCTTCTTCTCCAAAAATACCACCAAGCAAGTCTTTAATCTCTTTTCTAAATATTAACATTCCTCCTGCAATAACTGCACCATCTATTATATGCCCAACACTGTTTGCTACTGCTGAATTAGCATTAAACCAATTTTCTAAAGCTGATCCAGCTATTGTTCCTTTAACAGGAAGTCCAGTATCTATTTGAGTAACTTTATTATTTTTATCAAGAATAACTGAAGAACCATCTTTAAAGAAATATTCTGTTTTGTCACCAGGTAACTTTTCAGTAGATATAGCATCTGCAAGAGTTTTCTCAGGATTTCCTATAACATTTCCCACATCAAATGTTTGAGCAACAAGATCTCCTCCAACTGCTTTTGCAATATTTCCTGCATCTGTTTTTCCAGCAGGAGTTGCTTCACTTCCAGGTTCTTTACCCTGACACCTTGGATCAGAGGGAGGTATATCTTCCCCACAAATTAAAGATGTTTCTCCTGCATCTCCGATTCCTTTTAATTTCCCAACTGCACTTTCAAATGCTTGGTAAGTACTATATGCAGTAGTAAATGCAGCAGGCAAACTAGTAGAAGAATCATCAGAGGATTGTTCTGTTTCTGTTTCAATTTCTTTAGAAGGTCCTCTTTGTGTATCTTTAGTAGCCCAATAATCTGTTTCACTTTCTTCTTCAGGAATTTCTTCTTCTGGAGCTTTTTGTTTATATGCTCCTTCTGTCTCTGATCCAACACAGTATTTTGATTCAGAATTTCCATAAACTAAATCATAAAAACAAGGATGAAAGTAATCTTCCCCAGGGTCTTTTTTCTCATTATTATTTTTATCTAAATAAAAACCTGTGTTATCCTTCCTTATTATATCTCCACTATCTGATTTAACAATTATAGTGCCATCTTCTTGTCCTACAGTATATGTCTTAACTTCTAATGTCTTCCAATCAGATGTTTGAGTCTCATATTTAAAACTAGTTCCTTGCCCACTAACTTCCCCAACACTACTCCCAATAGCATAACTTATTGCTATAATTCCTACTATTAAAATTAAAATCTGGCTTATTGCTAAACTTCCTTTTCCTTTTTTATCCATTTTATCCACTTTCTTCTTATTCTGAACTGCTTTCTGAAGATTCTTCATCTTCTTCAATTATTGAATAAAGATCCTCTTTATCATAATAACTATATCCTCCAACATAATTTACACTCAGACCACAATCTCCAAGAGCAGAACATAAATGTATTCTATTCTCAATCCAGTCATCAACTAATTCTCCGCTTTTATCAAAACAGACTATTTCTGCATCCTCTCTTTTTCCAAACCAATCTTCTTCTGTTGTAACAACTCTCTCTATTTCTCCACTAACTCCTTTTTCAAAATAAGCAGTACATGTTACACTTGCTATTGAGCATAAATCTGCTGCCTCTGTATTTTCTTTCCAAAAGTCAAATCCAGGAGTATACTTCGGAACACAAGACGCACCAACCCCCTCTTCATCTTCTTCTTTTACAACTAACTCTTCATTTGCATCTTCTCCAGTTCCAGATTCTTTAACAATTAGCTCCTCTCCATTCTCTCCTGTTAAAATACTTATACCCTTAATCCAAACACAATCTCTCTTGTCTGTGTTCTCACAATCTTTTTTATTATCCTGGCTGTAACAATCTCTCCATAAATTTGTTTTACATACAGCTGATTTAAATGCATTATTCCCTGAACCAACTTCTCCCTGAACACAAACTTCTTGCCTATAATCAGCACAAGGCTCAACCATAACTTCCCCATTATAGCACAAAAGTCTAAAATCTCTATTTCCTGGAATATTATCTGCATTGTTTAAACTAATAGAATCTAAATCACTGAATTCTGTTGTTTCTCCTGAGCTAACTAAAGGTTTATGTCCTTCTGATTCTGTGTCAGATGCACTAGCTTTCACACACCATGATTCGCCATGTTCATATTTTTCGCCTTCCCATTCACAACCTAAATCTTGGCAAATATAATTTTTGTATTTTGCATTTCCTTCACCACAAGTGCTTCCAGCATAATAATCACATAAACCACAAGTTTCAGAATTTTTATTTCCATCCCCATCTCCACATTCAGGAGGTTGAATATAAGTCCAATAATCAGTATCATCAATCAAAGAATAATCATAAACATTTGCCAAATTTCCGCATGTATCTAAAAAATAAACTGCGTCTCTTCCTTCTACACAAGTTGTTCCACCTCTTGGACCACAATCAGCTCCCAGTTCTTCAGCAGAACACAAAAACCCTTCATTAAAATCTCCCCCAATTTCTTGACATTCTTTTTTTGTTATAAATCTGCAAGTTCTTCCTGTTTCTTCTTCAATCACACAAGCTCCTTCAATATCAGGAGTTGCACTTGCAATACATGTTAATTCATTTTTAATGCTTGCTTGAAAATTTGTTTCTAAACCATAAATAGAAGATAATTTCTTGCATCTTGTTTGTGTTACATAAGCTGCTTGGTCTCCCATCAAGCAACATCCCAGCTGGCACTGAGAAAGTTCATCTTTATCTTGTTCATACCAGACTCCCTCTTCATTTTCACAAACAATTCTTGGAGTATTTTTTATGCAAGTTCCTTCTCCTGAATTTACACAAGTTCCGAGCTTACAATAAGAAGTTGCTTCACAAGATGTTGGAACGCTTCTAAAACTAGGATTACATTCTTCTTCAGGAGCATTTTGACACCAAGCTCCTGAAACAGTTTTCTCACAACAATAAGAAGTTGTTTGTGCAGAAATAATTCCAGCTATTAAAAATAAAAAAATCCCTGCAAAAATTATCACAGTTTTTTTGTTCAACATTTTAAGTTGTTATGCCATATCCAGGAGGCCATACAATACTCCTTGAAGCAAATTGAAATTTATTTCCTGTATCTCTGTTTGTTATAATATAAATAGTTGTTCCGTCACTTTGCTTTTTCTTCTCAACTTTTAAATAATGGTAATAATTCATGTAAGCTGTTGTTTCTGTATCACCAATTTCTGTTTCTGAAGTCACAATACTATTTGCTATACTAACAAGTTCATAAAGATTATTGTTTAAAACTACATCAAAGTTTTCATAAACTTCTGTTTCTTGCTTTGTTAAAGTTAATTTCCTTTCAAAACTCGTTACAATTTTTTCTGGTAATAATTCAACTTCTGTACTTCCTGAAGTAAGACTTACATCATAACCTTTTTTTTGATAATTTTTTTTAAGAGAATTAAAACAACTAACAACATCTTCAGCAATGTAATTTTTTATTTCTCTCTCAATATGTTGTTTTAATAAAGGTTGCTGAACAACACAAGGAACATAATAATCATTTGTGTAACATAAATATTCAACTTTTTCTCCTGCATAAGAAAAATAATTTTCTGGTTCTATACTTCCACCTTGTAAAGAAAGTATTTCAACAGATTCTTTTATTTTCTCATTTAAACAAGAGTCAATATAATTTTGCGGAGTTTCTTCTCTAATTCCAAAAGTTGTTCTAATCTGAGGATAAAATAAATAAACAAGAACTCCTAATGCAACAACAATAACAGCAATAATAATAAAAATAGTAACTTGTCCTCGTTTTTGTTGTATAAGATTTTTTTTATAATTAAATCTCTGATTTCCTCTTTTTTTTATTGAATTTCCATTCATATCTTTTTTAAGGAATTCTCGTTTATAAACATTTTTCTTTAAATAGTATTTACTCAGATAAACTAATTTTACATTTGTTTTAATAAACTCTAAGCTAACAATTGATTATAAATTTTAATTAATGAAAACTCTAATTTGTATTAGCTTTTACATAAATATGAAAGCAAGTATTAGTAAGCTAAAATATCTAATTGCAGAAATATTGATAAATATTATAAACACAAAATTAGATTCTTTTAATTATGATTAATATCAATTAAAACTCTTTTTTAACTAGAAATTTTTTGTAGTATATTAATTGCAAAAAAAGTATTAGAGTATTTCTGTGAAATTTATAATTAAAAAATAATTTGCCTGTCTGCCCAGATTACTCGCAAATAATCACTAATCTTTGTCAGTTTTGCATTAATTCTATCCTGTTATTAGCGAATGAAATAGGCTATTTTTAAAACAGTGAAGGACATTTTATAAACACTAGAAATACTAATTAGCGAGTCATTTTAAATTAAGCAGTAGAAATTTTTATAGCACAACCGGAATTTCTTGTCTCCCATGCATCTTCGCATTTAACATAATAATTTTTCCCACCAATCCATTTTGCACTGTGTTCTTTTGATAAAGCAGTTGTCATTGAAGTTACATCTTCATCATCAAAACCAAAATTACAATCTTTAAAAGAATAATAACATCTTGCATTTTCATCTGTTATTAATTTTAAGTTTCCTCCATCTTTATAAGCTCTCACCACAACTGGGGGGGAGTCATCGACCTCCAAAGTAAAAGTAATATTTTTTTGAGCTTTATTGTCAGCTTCATCTTTACATTCTGTTAATATAGTATAATCTCCATCTGGAAGTCCTTCTGTAAATACTTGTTTATGATTTGTAGAATTAGTATTATAAAATTCATCTCCTAAGCCCTCAAAATTAGAGCCCCTTATAAATTTATATCTACATATTGATTTACCATTATATGCTCCTCCTGAAGTTGTAGCTGTTAATTCTACTGCCCCTTCTGTTCCACCTCTTTTAATTTTACCTTCAGGAGAAGTTGATGTTATTTCTAAAGGACTTTGGGTAGCTTTTATTATATATTCAAAAGATTGTAAATTTATATTACCATTTGTATCCTTACATTTAATATAAATCTTATTTTCTTCTTGTGTTAATTCTGAAAGAAGAGTTGAGCATTTACAATTTATGCCTGAAGAACATTTGTTATAATTATCTTCACAAAGCGTAAAAGGCTTCATTTCTTCATAACCCTCATCTTTTTCACTCCAACTACAACTAGCTGGTTCACTTAAATAAATTTGTAGGGAAGATTCATTTTTTCCATAAGGTATGTAAGAACCAGAACTAGGAAGATACTTATTTATTGTTGCAATTTCTTCATCAGGTCTGTCTGTTATGCAAATGTTAATTACATATTCTTCAATATTGAAGTTCCCAGCACCATCATTGCCTTGCCCATAATCTATGCATCTCACATACATGTTTAAATCTCCTTCTCTGTTTCCAGGGTTTCCACTTACACTTTCTGCTTCATCAATTCCTGGAAGCCTTTTGTCAAAAATATGAGTTTTTGCGAAAACTCTTCCTCCATTAAAATATTCTCCATCAGTAACTTCAGGAACATTTTCATAATTATTTTCTGGATTAACACCTACAGATTCCCAATTATAAGCACATACAGCATATTCATCTTCCCCGCCACCACCATCTGTTGTTTTTAATTTAAAACTAATTTTGGAATTTTCTTGTATGCATTCTGTATTTGATTTTTTAATCTGTAAATCTACATTTTCTGGAAGATTATCTGTTATAAACTGATAATCCCCTTCAATAGAGTCCTTCATGATATATGGAGCAGTATTATCCCCTTCTCCAGCATAATAACAAACAGTTGTTTCATTTTCATATAACTCATCTTCTCCTATTATTCTACACCCTTCTCCTAATGAATGACATCTGTATTCATTGCATGGAAGTCCGTCTGGGTCATTGTTACACAATTCACATTGTTCTTCACTTGCTTGTGGGGCTTTCCATGCATTACATTCAAATTCAACTTCAACTTCTTTTGTATCTCCTACTCCTCCAATGAATGTCCAAAGAGCTATGAATGCAGCAGTAAGTGCAGCAGCAGCTGCAATAAACCATCCTATAAAAGGAACTGGAGCAGTGGATGCTGCAGTTGCTGCAAGAGTTCCAGTTAATGCAGTATATAATCCTCCAGTAATAGCGCTTAAAGTTGCAGCAGTTATGCTAAAAGCTATAGTTAGGCCTGGAACTGCGGCAACTATAGCAGTAGTTATTATGGCCCCTGTTATAGCTGCGGCAACAGCTGCTCCCGCTCCAACCAATTTCCAAGGACTTAAAAATTCTTTTTCAGTTTCTCCAATTTGCGCTGATATTTCCTCGATGATAGCTTTTTGTGCGGCATTTAATGAAGGTAAGTTTGATTCTCTATTATCCTCAGTCTTTCCTATTATTCCTTCATATATTTCTTTTCTTGCTTCACTTATGTCTCCATCAGCAGTAAATTCTTGCCCATATTCTTTTAAAATATGTTTGGGTCTAGTACCCTCTAATACAGAAATATCAAAAGTTTCAAATCCATCTTTTACACTTCCAGTATAATCTTTATTATAATTAATATAACCTCCACAATCTCCTAAAGAAACACAAAGGTCATTCATTTGATTTGCAAATTCCTGGCTCAAACAACCACAATTTCCAATACAACTCCATTTTCTGTCAAATCCTCTTTCCCAAGTTGTTGTGCATGTAGTAGTTGCAATTGAACATATGCCATTCATTGTTTCTTCTGTTGTATCCCAAAACCCGAGTCCCATTGGAAATTCAGGAACACAAACATCAAATAAGAAATAATAGTCAGTAGCTATTGATTGAAGTCTGCAATTTGGATAATCAATATTTTCCTCACAAATTTCTTTGTTTTTTGCTTTTGTTTCTTCTGGATTAATCATTGATTCTCCTTTTTCAGTCCATTCATAAGGCTCTAGTTCTTCATTAAGTCTTAAACATTCATAGCCATCATTTACAACACATTTAGCTTCTGAAAAACTACTACCTTCATCAGTCATATCAACACAAATATTCCCTCTGTAAGAATTACCTCCACAAGGTTCAGTTATTACTTCTCCATTAGAACAAGTTTTTATCCAGTGAGAACTTCCAACAGTATCAGCACTGAAACTCATATTCTCAGGAAGAATCGCTGTTTTTTCTTGTATTGCCTTTTCCATAAATGCCTTTCCAGTTCCCTCAGTAAAACCGACTCCCCCATTCTCTTCAGAATCTTCCAACCAATTTATCCATTTACTAACCATTGCACCACCAGGATACTGATGTTTGCTATCTCTGGCATTTTCCCAACTAGAAAACTTATGTTCTAAGGTCACTAATGCCTTCCAAATCGCTTGCCTTTCCCGTAATCCTAATGCGTCATTTGTATCTAACTCTATCCCCTCATTTGTAGGAGTAGTTTCTTTTGTAAAAGTTCCAACATAATTCTCAAAAACACACCATGACTCTGCATTATTCCTAACTTCTCCATCAACTTCCCCACAACTTAAATCCTTGCAAATATAATTTCCTTGTTCAGGGCTTGCATCTTCAACTTCATCAGCATCTGTACAGATACTTAAGTAAGGATACTTACAATTTCCACATGCATCATCCTTTATGTTTCCTTCATTTTCATCACTGCCACAAATACTACTACTGGAAGGGTCCATAAAAGTTTCCCAATAACTTTCCTTATTCCATTTGTTCATATCATAAACATTTGCTATTTGTTGACAGCTATCTATAAAATGAACTCTTCCTTCATAACAGACAGTTTCTATATCACTCTTGTCTTCCGGTTTTTTACAAATTGTATTTAAATCTGGGTGAGTGCATAAATATCCATGATAATAAATGCCATCATATTCATCACAAGTTTCTTCTGTGACAAATTCGCATCCATTATTATCAAGAGCACAAGCTCCCATATCTTGTGAAGAAATAACACAATCTCCTTGAGCAACAGAAGTATCAAAACTATCTCCACCCAAATAATCACATTTAACTTTGCTTACAAATTTCTTTTCAGTTCCGTCATTAAGTGTGCAGCATCCTGTTTTGCATTTATCAACTTCTTCACTTGTTCCATCTTCCCAAATTCCTCCTTCCTCTTCACAAGCTGCTTTTATAGAATTAGAAGTACATTCTCCAGTTTCTTCATAAACACAAACTCCAAGTTTACAATATGAAGTTGATTCACAAGATGTAGGAGAAGACCCATATTCACCATCACACTTTGAGGAATCATCTACAGCAATACACCATCCTCCTCCTTCACCGTCTTTTCTTTTTTCACAACAATAAGTTGTTTCTGCAGAAACAGTCCCTATTTGTTTTATTGAAATTAAATTAATTAAAAAATTACCTAAATTTCCCAACAAATGTTTATCATTTTTTTCTTTTTCAGAAATTGAATTTTTTGAATTAGTGATTTGATTAATTGAATAACTATTTGCAGGAACTAACATTGCCAATAAAAAAATCTGAAATATTACCACAGCTATTAAAGTCATTTCCTTTTTCTTTTTTAGACTTTTTTTTAACATCATTCTTCCTCTTCTAAAGTTATTCCCCAGCCAGGAGGTATTACCCTTCCTCTAACAGCAAACCTAAAGACCTTCTGTGTTTTTTGGGATTTAATAGTATAAACTTTTGACAAATCACTTGTTGTAATTCTTTTTATATCAAAGTTAGGGGATATTGCCATATGGGTAGCATAATCAAAATTACTCATTGATTGTTCTAATTTAATAATTTCTTTAACAAATTCTATTATATTATAAAATCCACTTTTAAAGGTAATTTCAAAACCATCTTTTCTTGAAGTTTCTCCACTTTTTGTTAGTACAAGTTCAGAGTTTATTTCAATAATAACACCTTGTGGCTTTATTTTAATATCAAAATTATCAAGTTCTCCTTCAGTTGTATAACCTCCTTTTTCTAAACTTTTTTTCAGATTCTTAAAACATTCTTCAACATCTTCTTGAATGTAATCTTTTATTTCATCTTGTATGTGTTTAATTAATAATGGTTCTTGATTTATACAAGGGACATAATCCTCCTTAGTATAACATAAATAAGAGACATCTATTGGACCTTCTTCATCAAACCAAATTCCTTTGTATAAAACAGGTTCAATATATCCCCCTTGATTAGAAATAATCCCAATTCCTCCTCTAACTTTATCTTCAAGACAAGTTTTCATAAAACTTTCAGAATCTGCTTCTGTAATCCCTCCACCAATTTTTGTAGTAGTTCCTCCTCTTAGAAATAAAAACAAAACTACAACAGCAACAATAATCAGGGCAATAATTACAAAAATAGTTATTTGTCCTCTGTTAAAAATCCCTCTTTTCATGACTTTACTAACACATACTCACTTATAAACTTTTTTTAAAATATTTAATCTTCTACTTAGACAAGTGATTTTTATATCCTTAGATACTTAAATCGCTAAACCTCAACTCATATCAACGTTCAGTATAAATAATAATAATAATAATAATAATAATAATAATAATAATAATAATAATAATAATATAAGTTTCTCCTTCGCGTTAGTCTTCGGTCTCAACTCTTGGTGCAAGAATAAAACTTAATTCTAAATCATTTGTTTTAATATTCATTTCTAAAGGATGGTCTTCTGCAAAATTTAAGATTGTTTTTTCTGCAAACTTTGAACCTTTTATGAACTTTTGCAGATACTCTAAACTGTATTTTGATTTACAATTTTCTGCTTCTATTTTTGCTTCATCGCTAGAAAATTCACTTTTTGCAGAATTTAAACCTTTAGCTTCTATTATAAATTTCTCATCTTGAATTACAAAAGAACATGCATCTGAAACAACAGCACAATCTTCTATTGAAGCAATTAAATCTAGTGAATTAATTTCTACTCTTGAACTATATTCTAATTTTGGCATTTCTTTGTCTTCTGATTCAACATCAATTAAAGTTAAACTAAAATTTCTTCTTATTCTATCTTCTATTTGGATTTTCAAAACATTTTCTTTTCTTTCTAAAATAAGTGAACTTGCTGTCCCGCAACGCCTTAATATTTGTTTTAAATTTTCTAAATTTACTCCTAAAACTTCATTATCTGCTTCAAACTGACTAAAAGATGATTTTGGAAGAGTAAAACTAATCATCGCAACATTTGCAGGGTCTATTGCAGTAATGCTCATTCCTTTCTCATTAACTTTTATTCTAACTTCTAAAACAAGTTCAGAAATCAATTCAATTGGTTTGATTAGCAGTCCAGGACTATTTAATTTTATTAACATCTTTTTAAAAACATCATCTGTTTTTTAAGCATTATTGTATTTAAAGTAAGGTATTTATTTAAACTTTTGTTAAGTTCATTTTATATGGATTCAAGAAGTATGAAAGAAAATAGGATTAGAAGCATAACAAATCTTTATTATTCTAGAAAAGATATACAAAAAGCAATTTTTTCTTTTTGTCAGAATCGTGAAGTTGTTCCAAGATATTTTGAAGGTTTTGGCTCTCGCCCAGATTCTTTCCAATATCCTGCAGATATTTTTGAACTTGCAAAAAAAGGAGCAACTTCTTTTCACTGCAGTGAAGAGATTTGGTCAGACGCTTTGCAAATTCAAACAGGAATTTCAAGAGCAAAATTAAATGAATTAAGAATTGGCTGGGATTTATTAATAGATATTGATTGTAAATATTTTGATTATAGTAAAAAAGCAACACAGGCAATTATAAGATTTCTAAAAAAACACGGAATAGAGAATCTGGGGGTCAAATTTAGTGTTTCCGGAGATACTCCTATTCTAATTAGAAACAAAAAAGAAATTTCTTTGTTGCCAATAACTGATGTAATAGAATTGCTAAAAAAAGGAGAGAAACTAGATGTTCTCTCTTTAGATAAAAACAAAAAGCTAAAATTTTCAAGAGTTTATGATTTTTTGGAACATAAGGACACGGTTTATGAAATAACCCATTCTCAAAGCACAATTCCTTTAAAAGCAACTAGACACCATTCTGTATTTGTTTGGAATAAAGGAGAGATAGTTGAAAAGAAAGTTACAGACATAAAAAAAGGAGATTTTCTTGTTTCATATAATTCTTTTGAAAATCCTTTTGCTCAAAAGAATAATTTTGTTACAAATAAATTTGTTATGAAGAAAAACCAACATTCTTTAGAAAAACCAACTACAAAAAAAATCAAATTAAGCAAAGATTTAATGAGACTTCTGGGATATTTTTTAGCTGAAGGACATGTCACAAATATAATTAACCAAGTTGGATTTTCTTTTAATAAAAATGAAAAAGAATACATAGAAGATGTTAAGAGTTTATTAAATGAAATTACTATGAAAAAAATTTCTATAAGACATCCAAATCCTAGTTCTACTCAAATTCTAATCCACTCAAAAGAATGGGCGTCTTTTTTTGATGATTTTTGTGGAAAAAAGAAGAATAAACATGTCCCTGGTTTTACATGGACCTCTTCAAAAGAATTATTTTTAGAATTATTAAAAGGATACATAAGAGGAGATGGTTATAAAATAGGAGAATATGAAATTGTGGCAAAATCTGTTTCAAAAAAATTAATAACAGAATTTATCTGGCTTTGTAAACTAAATAATATTTCCTGTAATTTATCTTCAGAACAAAACAAGCCACATAAACTTCCTCAAGGAGATTATTTTAAGGGAAGTTTTGTTTATATGTTAAAAATCCCCAAATCAGAATTTGAAGATATTGAATTCAATAGAAAAAGAAACAAATTTTCTCCTTATTCCGGAAGTAAGATTTTCCCTACAGATGGATTAAAAGAAGTTTATAAACAAATCAAACCAAAAATGTTTAATTATCATAGGAAAGAACAAATGACATTAAAAAAGAAAAGAGCAAACTTGAACAGAATTAGAAAGGTTTTAAACTGGTTTAAAAATTATAATGAAAAGAAATTTAGTGAAAATTCAAAAAAAATCATTTCTAATTATGAGGAATTGTTTAGTTCTGAGATATCTGTTGTAGAAGTTAAAGAAACAGAAAAAAAAGAAAAAGAAAGGGTTTATGATGTTTCTGTAGAGAATACTGAATCTTTTTTTGGAAATTACTCACCTGTTTTATTACATAATTCAGGTTCGAAGGGGTTTCATATTTTAATTCCATGGAACTCTTTTCCTGAAGAAGTTGGAGGAGAAAAAACAAGCGATTTATTTCCTGAGTTGCCAAGAAAAATAATTTCTTATATTAAACAAGAATCTGAAAAAGAAATGAAAAAAATGCTTCCTGAAAATTTTGAATCTCAATTTAAAGATACACAATTAAAAAAAGGAAAAAAATGCAATAATTGCGGAGAAATTGCCGAAGAATTTTTGGAGAAACATTTCAAATGTCCAAGATGCCAAAGAGAAGAAATAAGAAAAATTCCTAAAAATTTAGATACAAATAAAAAATATAGGTGTCCTGATTGCGGAATATCTCTTGAAATTGAAACAAATAAAACAAAAACAATTTATGAATGTAGAAATTGTGAAATTAGCTCAGACAGTCAACCAGATAATTTTTCAAGACATATTGAAACAGATATTTTTGAGTTGATGGGACTGGATTTAGTTTTAGTTGCTCCGAGACATTTATTCAGAGCTCCTTATTCTTTGCATGAAAAAACTACTTTAGCAAGTATTGTTGTACAGCCAACAGAAGAGGCTATTGAAAATTTTGAAATGAGAGATGCTAATCCATTAAGAGTGGAAATAAAAAATTTTATGCCAGAATCTGAAAAAGGAGAAGCACAAGAACTTTTAATCCAAGCATTAGATTGGTATAAAGAAAATAACAAAGAAGAAATTCCAAAAGAAGAGCGTGATTTTAAACCAGTCCAGATTAAAAATCTGTCTGAAAATCATTTTCCCCCTTCAATTAAAAAAATATTGCAAGGAGTAAAAGATGGAAGAAAAAGAGCTTTGTTTATTTTAATTAATTTTTTTAGAAGTATTGGTATGGAAAAAGATGAAATGGAAAAAAGAATTTACTCTTGGAATAGCAAAAACGAAGTTCCTCTGAATCAAGGTTATATAAAAAGCCAGTTTTCATGGGCTTATAGAAATAAAATCATTCCTCCCCCAAATTATGACAAAGATTATTATAAAGGAATAGGAATTCAGCCAACAGAAGAAGAATTGAGATACAAAAATCCTGTTAGTTATGTCTTAGGAAAATTCAAAAAATCTGGAAAATAACTTAGACTGTTTTCATAACAAATTTTAAAAACTAGAATTACTAATTCTTTTTATGAAAAGAGGAATGTTCTTTGGGGTTTTGATTCTTATAATCATATCTCTATCTTTTGTCGCAGCTCAAAATCAAACTACAGATAGTGAAAAACTTGATAAAGCATATTCTTGTTTAAATGATAAAATCGGGGGCTGCTCTGGTTTATCAACAGAAGGACAAATTTTTTCTTTGTTAGCAACAGGAAAATGCGAGTCAGAAGTTCTTGCTGATTCTAATTATATGTCTGATACTGATATTAAAGATACTGATATTAAAAAAACTGCACAAGCAGCTTTAGCTTTAGATAATGCAGGCATCTCAACAAGCGATGCAGAGTCATGGCTTTTAGAACAAAAAGAAACACCTTCTGAATTAAACTGGTATTTACAAATTGACACTTCTGCTTCAGAAGGAACTACATGCACAATAAATTATGATTCAACAGAAGGAACTGTAACAGTAAATGAAGACAAAACAGTATCAGGAGCAGAAAGCATGGTTTGTTTAAGTCCTTCAGGAGCAGGAATATCTAATAAGTATTACTGGTTAAATATTATTAATTCTGATTCTAATTGCTATAATAATAATTTTTCAATTTCATGCGATGAATCTTTTTCAACAAACCTTCTATACAAAAAAACTAATGATGATACAATTTATGTTTCAGGAAAAACAAGCTCTGCATCTCCAGAAGGAACAGTTGTTGAAGAAGTAAATTCTTTTTGTTTTGGAGACGGAAGTTGCGATTATGAAGCAAGTTTATGGGCAGCTTTAGTTTTAGATTCTTTAGGAAATGATGTATCTTCTTATTTGCCTTATTTAATAACTATGGCAGATGACAGTTCAAATAAGCAATATCTTCCTGAAGCTTTTTTATGCGCTTTAACAGATGATTATTGTTCAGAACTTTTAAATTTACAAAAACAAGTTAATGAACAATATTACTGGGAAAAATCAGGAGATAAATACTATGATACTGCTTTGGCTTTAATGCCTTTTCAATATGAAAATCCTGTAGAAAAAACAAATTCAATTGATTGGCTTTTGAGTGATGGAGTTCAAACTTCAGAAGGATGCTGGGACAATAATAATGTAAGAAACACAGCTTTTTTATTATACTCTATTGACCCAAGAATTATTTCTCCAGATGTAGAAGGTGTGGATTGTGAAGATGCTGGTTATTATTGTATGTCAAGTATGAGTTGTAATGAAGTTGAAGGAAATGTTCTTAATGAATATTTTTGTACAGGAACTTATGTTTGTTGTAGTGAAGAAAAAACTTTAGAAACCTGTTCAGCTCAAGGAGGAGAAGTTTGTGATTCAGACCAAGAATGTTCTGACGGAACAACAATTGATGTTTCAGATTTAAAATATGGTCAAGTTTGTTGTATAGGAGGAACATGCGAAGATGTTGAAGAAGAACCAGAGATTTCAGATTGTGAACTTATTGGCGGAACCTGCAGAGTTTCTCAATGTTTAGATGATGAAGAAGAATCTGCTAAAGAATGTTCAATTAGCACTGATATTTGTTGTGTTAAAAAAACAAAAAAAGGAGGATATATCTGGATTATAATTTTAGGAATTTTAATTGTTTTAGTTGTCTTAGGAATAGTCTTTAAAGATAAATTAAGACCTTTATGGTTTAAACTTAAATCTAAATTTGGAAAAGGTAAAGGTAAAGGAAAATCAGGCCCATCAAGACCAGGACCAAGACCTCCCCCAGGCTTTCCATCTCAGCCACAAAGAAGACCTGTTCCAAGAAAAATAATCCCAGGACAAAAACCACCACAAAGAGGACCTCCCACAAAGCCAAAATCTTCTGAAGAATTCAATAGTGTTCTTAAAAAATTAAAAGAAATTGGAAAATAAGTTCCAGAACCAAAACAAAAAAACTTTATTAACCTATTTTCTTTTGATTAGTCATGAAAAAGTTAGTGATATTAATTTTAGTTTTATTAATTCCTTTAATTTCTGCAGTAGAAGTGGATATGAAAACAAATTTTAGTCAGGGAGAAACTTTAATAGCTGAAGTATTAGGAAATTTTCTTGAGCCAATTTTACAAGAGAATGTATTTTTCTATAGAGAACATGTTAGAGTTCCTGTGAATTATGATGTTTCAAAAATAGGAGATAATTTTTATATTTATGCTGATTTATTAGGAAAAAATCCAGGCAATTATTCCCTTGTAATAAAAAATGTTAGGCATGTTGAATTTGATAAAACAACAGAAGAAGACATAACAAAAAATTTCTCAATAAATGAAAACAAAGCTGACTTTTCAATAGAACCTGGTTTTGCAACAACAAATAAGGATTTTTTTATTGAAGCTAAAAATTTAAAAAATCATGATATAGAAATAAAAATTAACATAAACAAAGCTCCAGAAAAAACCAGTGAAGGACTTTTTGGTTGGTCTGAAGAACAAGAAGAAATAGAAAACCAAAGCTCAATAATTTTGCAAACAGGACAAAAAGAAAAAATAAAATTTTCTTTAAATTATTTTGATTTAGGATTAAACAAGATAAGTTTGGATTCAGAAAATACAGAGTATCAGGTTCCTGTTTATGTTTATCAACAAGAAGAAAAGAAAAAAGAGAAGAGTTTTAAAATTGAGCCCTCTGAAACAGAAATTTCTCTGCCTGTGAATTCAAAAACAAGCAGAACTTTTTATCTTTACAATACAGGAGGAGAAAATTTATCTGATATAACTTTCTCGTTTTCAGGTGCATTAAAATCTTATTTAAATGCTTCCCCAAGCAAAATTGAGAACTTAGAGCCAGAGTCCAACATTAAAATAAATGTGTCTTTTTTTTCAGAAAAAGAAGCAAGTGTTTATGGAAAGCTTACAGCTACAACAGATGAATTAAATGTATCTTCTGACATTTTTTTAACTTTCTTAAAAAATTACACTAAAGAAGAAATTCCAGAGGAAACTTCTGGAGTGATTACAACAGAAAAAACATGTGCAGAACAAGGGGGAACTGTTTGTAAGGATAATGAAAATTGTGACGGAGAAGAAGGATATGCAAAGGACAATGTTTGTTGTCTTGGGGAATGTATTAAAGAAGAAGGGAAAAGTCAAACAGGAAGAATTATAGCAATAATCATTATTATTTTTATAATGGTTTTAATTTTTTGGTTTTATAGAAGAAAATATAAAAAAGCTAAAAAGCCAATAAATTTATTAAAAATAGCAAAAGGAAAAAAATAATCACACTGTAATACTGAGATGTCTTCCATATTTGTCATATTCTATAAGTTTTCCTTTTGAATTATAAATTGGTTGAACCTTTTTTCTTTCCTCTTCTAAAATTAGATTTATTCTTTTTTCTTTTAATTCTTCTGGTTCTTTTCCAGAATCACAACTCTTTTTAATAAAATCATGGCAATAACCAGTAAAAGGAGCAATACCTGAAATTGCTGTTATATTATTTATTCTCATTTTTTCCTAAAGCTTCTCTTAACTTTTTTTCAAGAATTGCTTTTTCTGTCTGAGCCATCCTTGCAACTTCATCATAACCATGAAGTCTTCTTGTTAATTCACTAAGAATTTCACTCCAACTATTATTTGATAAAGCAATTAGTTCAGGAGAAACAATTTCAACATGAGCTGGCATATATTTAAACATCAACATAGCTAGATTCATAAGTTCTTCAATTTCAACCTCAACTTCTGCAAAAGTCGTGAAAAAATCTTTTTTATCTTTCATTTCTTTTGGCTCATTCACTTTTTTGCTTTTAACAGTCACCCCTTTTTCTTTGTCAATTGCATCTATTATTTTATTCAAAGATTCAACTATATGCTCCTTGGGTTTTCCTATAATTTCAAATATTAAAGAAGCTTCAATTCCTTTTGTGTCTTCATCTGAATTCATTTTTATTATATCTTATTTTTTTTAACATGAATAAAAATCCAAGCAAAACGCAAAAACCCACAAATCCATAAACTGAATAATTATTCTTGTGATTTTCAGTATTTTTCTGCCTTTTTATAATTTGTGCATCTAACTCAACAAACTTCGGCTCTTTTTTAACTACTTCTTCAATTGGATTATTTTCTTTAATCTTCTTGCTTTCTTCTGAATCTTCATACTCTTTATCTTCTTCATTTTCTTCATCTTTGCTTTCTTCAACACATATAAGCCCAGGATTATTTGTTTTTATATTCTCAAGACTTTTTTCTGCAATACCACTTACTCTAACTAAATCATCTATAGACTCAAAAGGTCTTAATGCGATTATTTGTTCTGCATAAGCAGGACCTATTCCATTAATCTCCTGTAACTTTTCTTTATCTGCAGTATTCACATCAATCTGTCCTTCATTACAAGATGCAGAAATAAAAGAAATATTAATTAATAAAAACAAAGCCAAAACCACTAATTTTCTCATAAACTTCTAAAGATATAATTAATTTTAAATTTTATTGTATTTCTTTCCATACTTTTCTTCAAAATCATCATATTCAACTTCTATTTTTCTTCCCTTTTTAACAGCTTTTGCAATCCAGATTTGAGAAAAAATTCCTTTTTGTAGATACCAAGCACATTTTATTTTTTCCTCTTTTGATAAAATTCCATTAATCTTAACTTCAACTCCAATAACACTATAAATTCCTTTTTGAATAAGTTTAATAGAGATAAAGTCAGGAAAACCTGTTCCAATTGTCATAGCTTTAAAATAAGGATTATATTTCCGTTTTGCAATAATTAATTTGTCTTCTTGTAAATCAACATTATTGTTCCATTTGTCTACAATTCTTCCTTTGCTTTCTAAATCTTTTCTGACTTTTAATTCAAACTTCGCTCCACGCGCCTTAGAACTTCTGCCTTTTTTAATTTCAGATTTTTTCTTTAATTTATACGGAACTCCTTTTTCATTCCAAGAAGTTTCATATTCTTTGCTTCCTGCCTTTTCAATTATTTCCATAATTTTTTCTTTATTTTCCTTTTTCACCTTTTTCATAAAAAAAATAATCAATAGAACTATTTAAGTTTTACAAATCTCTTTACTCGGCACTTATAAAAGTTATTGTTTTGTTTAAATTTCTCTTTCACAAGTCCCTCTGCTCAGCACTTGTAATAGTCATTAATATCTCTATTTCTCTATCACAAATCTCTTGCCTGAATTGTTCTTCTTCCATTTGCCTTCGCGCGCTTTATTGCATCTTGCAAAAGCTCTTCAACGCGCCTTTCTAAAGCCATGCCAACTTCATCTGCAATACTGCTAACTGCATTTTCTTTATCAAGCTCTTTCACAACTTTCCTTATATTAGATTTTATGATTAATGACATCTTATTTCAAACCAATCTCGCTTTTTATATTTTTAATTGCTTGGATTGAAATTTCAAAAAATCCATCAAGTGTCAAACCTGTTTTTTCTATTTCTCTGATTATATCCCGATTGCAGTTAGCAGTAAATGTTTTGTCTTTGAATTTTTTCTTTAATCCTTTAACTTTCATATCTGAAATTTTCTTTTCTCTCATTAAAGTATAAGCATGAATTAAACCAGTTAAAGTTTCTGCTGCAGCAAGTGCGTACTCCACTTTTCTGGTTCTTTGTTTATCTTTTAATTTTGGAATAATCTCGTGCCCATAACCATGTGACTGCACAATTTGAATAAACTCACCGTCAAATCCTTTTGATTTTAAAATTTCTTCTGCTTTCACACAATGTTCTGCCACATTATTTTTTGTTAATGCCCAGTCTACATCATGTAACAAACCCAACATCCCCCAGTATTCAATATCTTCTCCAAATTTCTCAGCAACAGCCCTCATAATTGCCTCACTTTCTAAATAATGATTCATATCTGATTCTTTTTGTGGAATGCTTTTAAGAAATTTAACTGCTTGCTCTCTGGAAATTGGAAATGTCATTTTATTTTCTCCAATAATTTAATTATTTTATCTTTTCCTATAGTTAAAATCAAATTAGCTAGACGCGGTCCTTTTTTCTTGTTTATAATAGCTCTGTAAGCAGCATCAAAAAATTCTTTGTTGTTTATATTTTCATCTTTACAAATTTCATAAAATTCATTAAATAATTTTTCTTCTGTAAGGTTTTTATCTTCTTTTTTTAATTTTTCTCTCAACTTTATAAGAGCTTTTTTTTCTTTATTATTTAATTTAGTTTTTATGCTTTCTTGTATCTGGAATTTCATATCTTCTCCAGCATATTTACTTAACCAAGAAGCAACTTTTTCAGCTCTTTCTTTATTTTTACCTTTCAATTCTTTTTGTTTTCCTGCCTGTATAATTGTAATTAAATGCCTGAAACTAATTCTTTCTGGTTTGTTCTTTGCTGGTTTTTTTATCTGAGATAATTCATAAATTCTTTTCTCTTGTGCGTTTGCTTTTCCTTCGTAATATTTTCTTTCTAAAGTATCATAATCTTCATAAATTTTTATCACATCATTATCAAAACTTATTTGAAAGCCTTTGTTTGGTCTTGTACTAACAAATAAATATCTTAAAATCTCTGGTTCATAAATTTCTTCAACTTGTTTCAAAGTTGTAACATTTCCAGCAGAACTTGAGAATTCTTTTCCTCCTTTAATTCTGACCCATTCATAAATTTGATAAAAAGGAGCTTCATAACCAAATACTTTTTTTACAACTTCTTTTGAAGTCATATAACTTCCACCATAAACACTATGGTCTATTCCCCCTGGCTCAAAATCAACTTTCTCATATTTCCAACGAGCAGGCCAGTCAACTCTCCATTTCATTTTTGCTAAACCTTTTTTTCTAAAATCAAACTCTCCCCTGAAACCACATTTACATTCATATTCTATAATATAATTTTTTACCTTTGTTATCTTAGTAGAATCTTTTTTACACTTTTCGCAATAAACACTGATAGGCATCCAATTTTTGCTAAGTGGCTCTTTTCTATATTTGTTAAGAATTTTCATAATGTCTTCTCTTTTGTCTAAAGCATTTTTAATCAAACTTGAATATTTGCATTTTTTGTTCATAAGATTTTGTCTTATAAATTCTGGTTCTATTCCAATCTTACTTAAAGAAGATTCAAACTGTTTTTCAAAATATTTCGCATAATCACCTTTTCCAAATAGAGAAGGAATTTCACTTAAAGGCATTCCAATATATTTTTCAAATTCTTTTTTCTTGTTTTCAGGAATATCTTTTGGGACTTTTCTAAATCTATCATAATCATCCCAAGAATAAATAAACCGAACTTTTTTTCCTTTATCTTTTAATGCCTTAACAACAAGCTCAGTAGTTATAACTTCTCTAAAATTTCCTATATGAATTGTTCCAGAAGGAGTAATTCCAGAAGCACAGGCATATTCACTTTTCTTACCTTTTTCTTTGATAATTTTATTTGCAAGAGCATCAGCCCAAAAAAATTTCTCCATATTCTAAAAACAGAAGAGAAGTTTAAATATGTTTTTGGAACATAAGAATACCTGCTCGCTCACGCTCGCAGATTTACAATTAATATAAAACTAGAATTAATTAAATTGTTTCTTAGCGAACAACTAGAGGAGTGTAAATTATCTCTTATACCTCTTATAACCCAACTTATCTAATTCTTCATTTAAAAGTTCATCAGCTATTTGTTGAAATTTATCCTCTCTTCTAACATGAACATATTTTATTTTTTCAAATCTATCTTGTAGTTTTTGAACTTTACAAAACAACCCTCTGAGTTTTTCATTTTTTACTCTGTATTCTCCTAAAAGCTGTTTAACAACAAGTTCAGAATCTAGCTGACAAGTAATTTCTTTGTTAGTGAACTTAGAAGCTAATTCTAATGCTTTTATCAGAGCTTCATATTCTGCAATATTGTTTGTAACTATGTCTCCAATTTTTGAACTATATTTTGTAAGAATTTTTCCCTCTTGCCTGACTATGACACCTATAGCTCCTGGACCTGGATTTCCTCTTGCACCTCCGTCAGAATTTGTGTAAATCATTTTTCTTCTATTTTATTTCTGTTTTTTTCAGTATATTTTATTATTTTATTCATTGTCTTGACAGCTAAAACAGGATACTTGCCTATTGCAGTTTCTTCTGAGAGCATTAAAGCATCACTACCATCAAGAACAGCATTTGCAATATCACTAACTTCTGAATTTTCTGGAGTTTTTGAATCCATCAAAGATAAAAGCATTTCAGTTGCAGTTATTGTAAATTTTCCTTTTTTCTTTTCTTTTTTAAGAATTATTTTTTGAATAATAGGGACTTTTTCAAAAGAAATATTTTTTCCCAAATCTCCTCTTGCAACCATTGCTCCTTCACTCTCTTTAATAATTTCATCTATATTTTTTATTCCTTCTTTTGTTTCTATTTTAGCAATAACTTTTATTTTTTTAGGAAGAAATAATTTTCTTATTTCTTTTATATGTTTTTTATTTTTTGTATAAGAAAGAGCAATATAATCAAAGTCCTGCTTTTTAATCCAATTAATTTTTTCCTTATTTTTAACATCTAAAATTATCTTACAATTATTAACTTTCTTAACCTTTTTAATAAATTTCAAGCATTCTTTTTCAGAGCAGTATTTTGTATTTATTCTAGCAATATTCATTCCTGCATCATACATGTTTTTTATTTTTCCAATACTTGCAGGTCCAATTGTTGCAATTATTTTTGTTTTTACCATTATTTTACCTCTTTTTATATATGCAAAACTTTGAATGATTTAAAATCCTGAAATCTCTCTGGTTTTACTTCAACATTTCTAATCTGAGCATGTTTTGGGCCTTTTTTACATAATTCAATCATTTTGTTAACTCTTTCTGAATCTCCTTCCAAGAAAATTTCTATTCTTCCATCTTCTAAATTCCTCACAAAACCCTTAACATTATATCTTTCAGCATTCTCTTTTATAAAAGCTCTGAAAAAAACCCCCTGCACTGTTCCTGAAACATAAATTCTGACTGATTTTTTCATGCAAAACAAAGTATGAATAGATTATTAAAGTTTTTTACAACCCAAAAGTATTCTCAAATTCTTTCATCTGCTTGTACTGGAAGAAAAAATCCTTTCCTTTTTTTGTTATAAGTATATTATTAGAGTCTTCTGACTCTTCTTTTTTAACCAACTTTTTTTTCATAAGCTCTTCAAGATATAATTTCATTTGTCCATGAGACAAGTTAGCTTTATACATCAAATGGGTTGGTTTAATCTTGCCTTTTTTTTCTTGGATGATTCTCAATATGTCTGAGATTATGTCCATCCGACTCCTTTTTCTTACCATTCAAAATTCTCACAATTAAGATTAATAAAGTTATATAGCCTATTAATTCTATAATGTTTGCCATTACATAAAGTGCTTCTATTTTTGAAAACACATATATAGCATTACTTAATGCAAGGAGAGAGAATGCAAAGACAAGCATCAGGGTATTTCCAGATCTATTTTTTTCATAAATCAAATAATAATGTTTTGTTATTAGCACAAGCAAAACTAGAGAAGTTAAATTAAATAAAAGAAAAAAGTCTTTGCTTAAAATTGATATTATAGTTATAAAAAATAAAACAAGGAAAAAATCTTCCCAGTATTTTTTTTGAATTGGAAATTTGTAAATAATATAAAAACCTGCAAGAATAAAAAGCCTATAAAAGAAAAAACCCAAATGATAAAAAATGTCCACAGAACTGACAATATTATGTGTAATAATCATTTGTCCTACAGTTTGTGTAACAGTTGTATCATAATATAAAATTAATTTTGTTGAAATCATTGCTAATTGTGCAAGAGCTATTAGAGCAAATCCTCCACCCAGGTATAAGAATTTTTTGCTTTTGTTAATTTTATAATTTCTAAAGCATAAAAAACTGAAAATAAACAAAACAATAAAACTAAAACTGTTAATTAATACGTCTTTCCCCAAAAACCAATCTGGAGTAAGAACTATCTTCATCTTTTTTTATAAAGTCTTTTTTTTATAAAGCTTGTGGAATCAACTTCTGTAATTTTTTTCTTTATTATTTTTTCATAAGTGATTTATAAACTAATTTCTTGATTTTAACAAGTTAAGTTTCGTCTCTTCCTCCTCCACCTCTCACTTTTCGTGGAGGGATCATAATCAACCCCCTTTTATGGGGGCAGTAAAAATAGGTGAAAAAATGTTTATTGATGCAAAAATTTCATTTAAAGCAAAACCTAAAATCATTGAAGAAATACAAGAATTTCTTGATTTTAAAAAATTACCAAAAGAATATATATTTTTAGCAGAAGAACTTTATGAAATGGGCTTAGAAAAAGATGATATAAAATATATGATAAAAAGGGAGATTAACAAGATAGAAAACTAAATACCTTTCCTGTCAAGTTCATTATTTACAATTGCAACAGTTTGCGAGGCAAAATAAGTTTTCTTGCCAATTGAAATTTTTTTTGTAATCTTCTTTAATCTTTTCAATTCTTTGTTTGGAAGTCCATTGTGGTCTCCAAGAATAAAAGCACAATTTTCTGGAATTTCTGTTTCTCTTATGTCTTTCCCACTTTTATCTAAAATAAAAATTTCACTATCTTTTTCAAGCTCTCTAATAACATCTAAAAAACTTTTTTTCTCAACAAAACATCCTGGAAAAACCTCTGTCTTTTTTCCTTCTTTGTATTTATAAAGAATTCTTTTCAACAACCCTGCAATATCTTTTTTGCTAATAGGTGTTCCTTTTTTTATTTGCATTTCAATATGGCGCGGAGGAGTAGGCATACCATAAAAAACAAGATGTAATTTAACATTCTCTCTTATAGAATGAGAAAGAAAAAAAGCAGCAATTATAACATGAATTGCAATATCCATTCTTCCTGCTTTCATTAATCCTCCTTCAGAATATTTTGATAAAGCTTTTCCAGAAGTTGCAGCCTGAGATGAAAAATAAATAAAATGTTTCATATAATATTATTATAAAAAAGGAGGTTATTAAATTTTCTATGAATTTTGTTTTAATGGCTGCAAAACAAATTCTGGTTTAGCAAAAATATCTTTTTCTTTTACAACTTTATACATTCCAATAAATTTATCTTTACAAAAAACACCAATAACACTCCCTCTATCAAATTTGTCTCTTTTAGCATCTATTTTAGCACCTATTAAATCTCTTTCAAAAATAGGTTTTCCTGTCAATATTTTTTTGAGGTTATCTTTTTTAATTTTAACAACAGGATAAACTTTTTTAATTGCTTCTTCAGCAGGAATTATAATCCTTTTAAGTTCATTACAGATTTCATTATTTTCTTTTCTCAACAAATCTTGCCTCACTTGTCTTACTCCCTTTATCTGAGATATTTTTTTATCAATAGTTTCATTAATCTGCGAATGTAAATGAGCAGGTAATCTCTCAATTGCCTTTTCTAGCTCTTCTAATTTTACAGAATCTTTTTCTAAAAAAATTCCTGCTCTTGTTCTTCTAAGTTTTGTCATGTGCGCTCCAATCCCTAATTCTTCTCCTAAATCATGGCAATTTGATGAGATATAACCCGTCTCAATTAAAAAATTATGTGTTTTTG
>CAYPRJ010000001.1:0-83339 GCA_964413095.1 Candidatus Woesearchaeota archaeon | reverse complement strand
TATAATTAATACTAAAACCAACGAGGATTGCAGTTATTTGTGGATTAATTTGAGCCAATAGGCGAACTATTTTTCATTCAAAAAACTCATCTGAGATAGTTCTATTAAATCTAAAATAATCTGCGAGTAACGAGTAGAAATTAATAATTTCTCATAGTTTGCCAAAAACCCTATTTTCAATCAATCATATCTTGAAGTCTTTTTTTAAAAATTTCCAAATCTTTAACATTAATTTTCACCCCAACTGCCTCTTTATGTCCTCCTCCTGTAGCATCTTTAAAATTTTCAATTGCTTTCAAAGCTATTTTCCTAATTTTTTTACCTCTTAAAGAAATATTAACTTTAATTCCTTTAATATAAGCAACAGCAATAATTTTCTTAGAAAATCTATAGCTTAATTCATTTGCTAAATCAGCACTCATGCTTAAATCTCCGCCATATTGAAAAAATAATAATTTGTTTTTGCCAGATTCTTCAATAGCTTTTTGCAAAAGTTTCCTATATTTATTATTTATCTCCTTAAATCTAGAATGCATTGTTTTATTTTTGAAAGTCTCATCTAAAACTTCGTAGGGATTTCTAGCTTTTAATAAAAACTTAATCATATTTACAACATTAGTTGTTCTATCTTTAAGTGCAAAACTAAAAATTTTAGAAATAGTTCCAATAGGAGAATTATAATAAATATCAGAGGGATTTTTAGAAGAAATAGCCAAATCAGGATATTCTTTTCTGAATTCATTATAAAAATTAGGAAGATATTTGTCTGAAATACAACCAACAACTCCAAGCCATTTATCTTCTTTTTTATTTGTTATATTATAACACAAATATGTTACAGGTTCATTTTTTTTCAATCTATTATAAACTGGATTATAATAATTCACAAATTCTGGGGGCTTCTCTTCAATTTTATGATGATCAATCCAAACAACAGGAATATTAAATTTTTCAGCTTCTTCAAAAAACTCTTTTGAAACTACTGGCTTATCTAAAATAAAAATATAATCAGCATTAAATTCATTAACTTTTCTAAAATAATCTAAAGACAAATCTGGAAAAGACCTCACAGCCACACCTTTTCCTCTCCCAATATATCTTCTTAGCAATAAAAAACTACAAAGCCCGTCAGGATCATTATCAAAAAAGAAAACAGGATTTTGCGCTTTCTCAAGATGTTTTCTAATTTCTAAAACTTGTTTTTTTGTTAGCATACTACTTTCCTATATCTTTCCTATCTATAATTCTTTTTTTAAGATGATTTAATTTTTTATTAAAAGATTCAAAATATTCTTCATTTTCAAAAATCTCCAAAAAATCTTCTTTATTTCCCTCTAAAATTCTCTTAAGGTTGCCAAACTTATTTATTAAGCTATCCATATACCTCTCCAAAATATTTGTCTTTTTCAAAAATCTTTCACCTCTCGGATAAACCCTCCTGTTATGTAAGTCCTCAAAAAGTAATCTTGATATATTTGAAATTTCAAGCATAAAATCAAAACCCATCTTTTCAAGCATCTCCAGCGCCATAGAATATTTAGAACCAAAATAATCTTTCAAGATCATTTCTTCTTCATTAGCTAAATTTCCAGTAAGCTCTTTCAATCTTGTACTAACAACCATCCCTTCTTTACCAAGTTCAATTAAATATTTTTTAACAATTACAGAGATTCTTTTTATTATTTCTATTCTCTGAAGAACATAACAAATATCATTAGTCGTGGCAAAATTAGTTATTTCTAAAAAATTCAAATCAATTATAAGGTTATTATAAATCTCTCTGTGTTTTTCCAAAATCTGCAAAGTTTCTGCAGCTCTTCTTAAGATCTCAGAACTTTCTTTTAATTCATATTTCAAATCTTTATAGTAAATTGTTATCTTATTTTTTCTCTCTGAAACAGCTATCACAATTGTCCCAGTTTGCTTTGCAGTTCTTTCAGCAGCTTTATGTCTTGTTCCTGTTTCTTTAGTGAGAACATTAAGACTAGGATACAAGAGAGTATTAGCATGAAGAATTTTTTTTAAATCTTTAGAAAGTATTATTGCCCCATCCATTTTTGTTAATTCAACAAGTTTTTGAGAACTAAATTTTGCATTGATTCTAAAACCTTTTTCAACGATTTTGGAAGTTTTTTCGTTTTCAATTACAACCAATGCACCCATCCGCGCATTTAACAAATCATCAAGAGCCCCCCTTAATGAAGTCCCTGGAGCAAATAGTTTCAAAATTTCCAAAAATTCCTCATCTTTATTTTCTTTTTGATCAGAAATTTGTTCTGAAATAGCAATTTTTTTAGATTTATTAACCATAGTATTAGAAAAAGCAACAACTATATAAATTTTATAGCTTATTTTTTGCAAAACCATAAATCAAAGGCAGGGCAATTGTGGCATCACAAGAAACATCTACAAAATCATTTCCTTCCTGGGAAACAAGATTCATTTTTCCCCAAGACAATCCCTCTCTTAAAGGAGCTCCACTGCTTCCTCCTGGCTCCATTCTATCGGTAGTTATCTGAATTCCATAATTTGCTCCTTTAGAAAATTGAAGAGACTGTTGAATAAAATTTTTAGGAGTTCCTCCTCCAACATAGATTATTCCTGTTTTCTCTGCTGTCCAGGAGGCATCTATAATCTCTTTCATATCTGAAAAAACATCTATTTTTGTTTCTCCTTTTCCTGCAACAATTCTTCCCCACATCATCAAACCAATTCCTGAATCTGCAATACCTGGACAAAAAACAGGAATTTTCTTTTCAAAACATTTTTTCAAAATACAATTATCTGAATTTCCAGGACATAATTCTCCTATTTTCCACAAAAAATCTTTAATATTTTCACATTTCTTAAAAGATTCAAAATTTTTTTCAAAAAAATCCTCAAGTTTTTCATAAACTTTATTTTTCATAAATATATTGTAAATTCTATCAATCTCTTCTTCATTTAGTTTTTTATCTTCAGCTAACTCATCTCCAAGATAATGGTTTTCTCCTAAAGTTTCAATTAAATCATGAGTCAAGTTTGCGCCAGTTGTCACAAAAACATCTACATTATCTAACAAATCAAGCATCACTTTTTTCATTCCTGCAGGAACCATAGCACCAGCAACACCAAAAAAAATCTTGCATTTTTCATCTTTAAACATTTTTTCTAGTATTTTTCCTGCTTTAGAAATTTTACTTGCACCAAAACCCATTTCTCCAAAAGCTTCAACAAGTTCAGAAACTTTCATGTTTTTTTTCACTTTAAGATGTTCTACTTTTCTCATCCTCTTAAAAAGGTCTTGCATTTAATTTTTTCAGCTTTAAAATAATTTTTTGCAAAAACTTCTGCTTTTTTTGAATCAAAATTCCTACAACTAAAAATATCAATAAACACTTTATTTTCAAATTCATCTAAATGAACCACAATACTACTAGTTTCTATCAACTGAATAAGAGAATAACCTCTCAATTTCCCTTTTCCAAATCTTTTAATTATTGGTCTTCCATAAGATTTCATCTCAATAACATCACACAATTTCTGTCCAAACTTCTTTAATTCTTTTTTATCTTTTACTAACTCTTTATCACATTCATTCAAATCAATAATTGTTAATTGTCCTTTCATTGAAAAGTAAAATTTTAATTAGAATTATTTAGGTATTGCGACACATTCGAAAAATTTTCCTAAATTCATAAATATCTTATTCCAAGATACCTTTTAAACTTTTTCATATATTTGGCTTTGTTGAAAAATAATTATATATCCTAAGTTACTATTTTTTTGACTTATTAAACATTTTTTGACTTATTAAACAGAAAATTAGCTCCTCTGTTCACAGATTGATAAATTATTATTTGTGAGATTTTATTATTAGTTATTAATCGTGAGCTGAAAGAGAACGCAATATTTTTTAAACATGCCTTAATTGTTAAACAGGCATATATTTTAGAACACAAAAATCTTTTTAAATAAACATACACAAATAATAAAATGAACAAATGGGTTGAAATTTTACTTGGATTAATATTACTTATAGGAGTAATACTTTTTTCTTGGTATTCTGCAGAATGGGGAGGTTTCTGGAATTTCAGACATGCTGCATGGGAATTCTTTAAAGGAGGACTTGTTTGGATAATTGCTCTAGCAGGATTGCTACTTTTAATTTTAGGAATAAGTGATTTAAAAGAATAATAATTCTTAAAGAAAATAATTTGATTTATATTTAAGAACTTAAAACAATTAAACTTCCTTCTATAATTCCTGCAATAATTAATAAAGGAATAACAACTAATAAAAAAACTCTTATAGCATCCCAAAAATATTTTTTTAGAGATTCCATTTTTTTCTTTTGAAAAATGAAACTTCCTATTTTCATTCCCAACCCAAATGAAATAAAAATTGCAGGAAGTTCAAAAATTCCATGAGGAACTAAATTCCACAATACAGAAGCTCCTCCATTTTGGACACTTATTAAAGCTACAAAACCCAGGATATAACCATTAAATGCAGTCATAATTACAGGTAAAACTCCAAATAAAATTCCAGAAACCATCACAGAAAAACCAGACTGTAAATTATTAAAGAAAATAAAACTAATTAATTCTTTATGAGACATTCCTTTAGTTTTTTCTAAAATTTCCTGGATGAATTCCATTATTTGTTCAGAGATAATCTCTGGAACTGGAACAAAAAAACCAAGCAAAGCAAAGAGAAAAAAAATCATAATAGCAATAAAAATAAAATTCCTTGATTCTTTAATAAATTTCCAACATTTTTTATATTCATCTTTTAAATTAAATTTTCTCAAAAAATTTTTATTTTTTTTCATCTTATTTAAAATGACTGCCTAACATCTTAGTTTTCTTAGGATATCTATTTTTTAAATATAATCCATATCCTATTCCTGCAATTAAACCTCCAAGATGGGCTGTATTACCAAAAGGTAATCCTGCACTTATTGAAGCAACCCACATAACTACCAAAAAGAAAACCATTGCTGTCCATAATCTCATAGGAACAACAAAAAATGCGTAAACTCTCAAATTAGGAGTAAGAATCATTAACAACCCTCCTAATGCAAAAATTGCTCCTGAAGCTCCAACTGCAAAAATCTCCGGGCTTCCAAAAATTTTTGCTCCTAACCCTATATTTCCAAAAAAATAAGCAAGTATTACAAAAATTAAACCTGCAAAAATACCTGATAAAATATATAACCAAAAAAATCTTTTTCTTCCAATTAATTTTTCTATGAAATTTCCAATAAAAAATAAAGAAATCATGTTAACAAATAAATGGGCAAAACCTCCATGCATAAACATACTTGTTATTAAGGTCCAAACTTTTCCTTGAAAAAATCCATTTGCTTGAATAGCTAAAAAAGAATAAACTCTTTCTAATCCAAAAACCCCACCCAATAAAAGAGTTAACACAAAAACCAAGACATTAATAATTATTAAAGTAGTAGTTATATTTAATCTTCCAAAAAGACCTTTTCTCTTCTTTTTGGGGTCTATTTGATAAACTCTCATAGACTATTTTTTCCTTTTTATTTTTTTTATTTTTTTAGAAGATTTTTTAATAAACTTCTTTTTACTTGATTTTTTTCCAGTAGTCTTTTTCTTTTTAGATGGTTTTCTCTTAGGTTTTCTTTTCACGCCCTTTTTTGTAGACTTCTTCTTAGTTGATTTCTTCTTGGTTGACTTTTTCTTAGAAGTCTTCTTTTTCTTAGCAGCAGCTGTTTTCTTTTTCTTTTTTAAAGAAGTTTTCTTTTTAGACTTTGAAGTTTTTTTCTTAGCTTCCTTACTTTTCTTTGATTCTCTTTCTTTTCTCTTCTCTTCTTTTTCTGTTTCTTTTTTAATTTCTTCATCAATTAATTCTTTTTTCTTCTGAAGTTTACTTAATCTTTTTCTTAAATCATTAAGCAATTTTGTATTGTCTTTTGGAACAAAAATATTACCACACTCATCGCAAGTAAAATTATGAACAAGTGCATTCTCTTCAGTAAGCTCAATCTTGCATCTTTCACAAACATAAAATCTTTTCTTTTCCCTGCTGTTTATATAATGCTCCATCTGGTCTATTCTCCTCAAAACATAATGCTTCAAAAAATCTAAAGTTTTAAGAGTTTCAATTTTCCAAAAATAAGTATACCATCCTTTTTTCTTATCTTTTTTTCTTATAGACGAAACCAAATTATTGTCAGAAAGTTTGTAAAGCAAATTCCGAGCTTGATTAATAATTATATCTAATTTTTTAGCAATCAGAAATTCATTTACATATTTTTTGTTATAAAGAATATCCACAAGTTCTTCACCTGATTTTCCGATAACAATTGAAAATGCTTCCTTAAGAAATTTTTGCAACATCTAAATATTAAAAAAAATTCAAATAAATATCTTTCGGTTTCAAAAAAGATAAAGATTTTTAAACTAGTGTTTTTTATTTATATATATCAAAAAAGTTATATTCAAAAGATAAGATGGGTTTATTCAAAAAAAAGGGGAAAGATAAAGAGAAGAAAAGTATTTCTCAGGAATCTCCTCAGTTACCTGAACTTCCTAAACTTCCTGAGTTTCCAGAAAAAAGAAAAGAAAAACAATCAATTCCAAAATTACCAAGATTTCCAAATGATTCTCTAGGTGATAAATTTTCACAAGATACTATAAAACAGGCTGTAACTGGAGAAAAAGAGGGTAAGAAGGTTTCTGCAGATGAATTTGATAAAAGAGGTGAAGAAATGCAGAAACCTTCAAGAATTGAACTGCCAGAACCAGAAGAAGACCTTTCTGAAGAAAGAGAAGGATATAAATTTGAAAAGAAACATAGAGAAACTGAACCTGTCTTTATAAGAATAGATAAATTTGAAGAAGCATTAAAGAATTTTGATAAAGTAAAAGAACAAATATCAGAAGTTGAAAAATTACTCACGGATATAAAAAGTTTAAAAGAAGAGGAAGAAAAAGAATTAGAATCCTGGGGCAAGCAAATTCAAAATACAAAATCAAGAATCGAAAAAATAGACAAAAGCATTTTTTCTAAAATAGAATGAGTGATGAAAGTTTAATACATGTAAAATTAGAATACAAAGAATCTGTTGGTTTTAAAAAAGAACTTCTTTCTACAGAAATGAATCTATTAAAAATAGCAAAAAATGTTGAGAAATATAAAATATTAAGAGAAAAAGAACTAGAGAAAAAATTAATATTACAAAAAAAAATGAGATCTATAATAACAAATATGAGAAATCTTAAAACAACTCTTCCAAGACTAAATATCCCTAAAATATTAAAAAAGGATACTGAAACAGAAGAAACAACAAAGAAAAAAACTTCAAAACATAAAAATGATGATTTAGAATTTCAACTTAAAGAAATTCAAGAAAAACTAAGAGCTATAGGCGGATAGGAATATTTTTTAAAATCTTTTTTCTTAAAACAATCATGAATCGTAAAGAATTAATAAGAAAATACATTGAATTTTTCAAATCAAAAAATCACAAAGAAATATCTAATGAAAAACTTATTCCAGAAAATGACCCTACAACACTTTTTATATCAGCTGGAATGCAGTCTCTTGTTCCATATCTCCTAGGAAAAAAACATCCTCTTGGAAAAAGACTTTGTAATGTTCAAAAATGTATAAGGACACAGGACATTGAAGAAGTAGGAGATTCAACACACCATACTTTTTTTGAAATGCTGGGAAACTGGAGTTTAGGAGATTACTTCAAAGAAGAATCAATAAAATATTCATTTGAATTTCTTACTAAAATTTTAAAAATTCCAAAAAGTAAAATAGCAATTTCTGTTTTTGGGGGAAATAAAAATATACCCAAAGATGAAGAAGCCTCAAAAAATTGGATTTCCTTAGGAATTCCCAAAGAAAGAATAGTATATTTATTAAAAGATAACTGGTGGGGGCCAGTTGGAGAAACAGGTCCTTGTGGTCCTGATACAGAAATTTTTTATTGGAAATCTTCAACACCTGCGCCAAAAAAATTCAACCCAAATGAATCTTCTTTAGCAAGTGGGGGAGATAATTGGACAGAAATTTGGAATAATGTTTTCATGCAATACAACAAAAACCAAAAAGGAGAATACAAAGAAGCAAAACAAAAAAACATTGACACAGGAATGGGGGTAGAAAGAACCCTAACTGCTTTAAACAAATTAAATGATAATTATTTAACAGAAGTTTGGAAACCAATAATAAAAAAAATAGAAAAAATTTCAGGAAAAAAATATGAGAATAATAAAAAAGAAATGAGGGTAATTGCAGACCACATTAAAGCTTCTGTTTTCATAATTGCCGATGGAATTCAACCAAGCAACACAGAACAAGGTTATATTGTGAGGAGATTAATCAGAAGGGCAATAAGATATGGAAGAAAATTAAAAATAGAAAACTTTACACCTAAAATAGCAGAACCTGTTTTCAAGATTTATGATGATTACAAACACTTACAAAAAAATAAAAAATTCATTTTAGAAAAATTATCAAAAGAAGAAGATAAATTTTTGAAAACTTTAGAAAGGGGTTTAAAAGTTTTAAAAAAAATAATTAAAGATGAAAAAATTTCAGGAAAAAACGCATTTCTTTTATATCAATCCTATGGTTTTCCTATAGAATTAACAGAAGAAACTGCAAGGGAATATGGAAGTTCAGTGGATAAAAAAGGTTTTCAGAAAGAATTTGAAAAACACCAACAACTTTCAAGAACAGCAACAAAGGGAAAATTTAAATCTGGATTAGCAGATACTTCAAAAGAAACAACAAAACTTCATACTGCAGCACATTTATTATTAGCAGCTCTTAGAAAAGTTTTGAAAAACAAGAATATAATGCAAAAAGGTTCAAATATAACCCAGGAAAGACTAAGACTTGATTTTTCTTTTTCAAGAAAATTAACAGACGAAGAAATAAAAAAAGTTGAAAATTTAACAAACAAAGAAATTCAAAAAGCTACTGAAGTGAAAATGAAAATTATGTCTCCAGAAGAAGCAAGAAACAAAGGGGCTTTAGGAGCATTTGAAAAAAAATACGGAGATAAGATTTCAGTTTATACAATTGGAGATTTTTCAAAAGAAATTTGTGCTGGCCCTCATGTAAAAAACACAAAAGAGCTTGGAAAATTCAAAATAATAAAACAAGAATCTTCTGGAGCAGGAGTAAGAAGAATAAAAGCTGTTCTTAAAAATTAAAAATTAGTCAAATCATATTTCTCTTTAAGCTTATCCAAATTATATTTTTGTAAAAAATTAATTTTTCCGTCTTGCATAGCTTTTCTTATTTTCTCTAATTTTTTAGCATCATGATATTCATACATTTTTTCTCCTAATGAATTACCAGAAGAAATAGGAATTACCTCTGGCTCTGAAGAAATTTTTCCAATTTGAGCATATTCTACTTCACTATCTGCAATTATTGCTGGTCCAGTAGTTTCAACAAAACAGTAACCTGTATCTTTCAAACTCCATCTCACAGGACATTTTATTCCAACAGCCTCGTGGTTTTCTTCAGAAAAATAAAAAAACGCAGTATCATAATTTATCTCTTTTAACAAAAATACTAAGAGCTCTGATTTTTCTTCACAAATTCCTTCTTCATCATAAAGCATTTCATAAGGATATCTTGAATAACCTAATTTCTGATTAAAAACAGTAAGTGATTTATTAGAGTTTCCATAAGGTATATTTTGAACAATGCTAACAGCAATTCTCACCTGGTCTTTTTTATTCTCAGCAATATTTTGTATTTTAGTAACTAAAGGCAAAAGCAATTCTCTCTGATTTTTTTCATTAATATTCCTTAATTTAAAATCTTGCCTAGAAGGAATTTCTTCTCCCTCATCAGAAGAAATAACTCTTGGGAGGTTAGATAAATAATCAGCCATTCCCCCATAAACAGTAAAACCAATTGATTTTTCTTCTCCTCTCAAAATATAATTTAAAGTTATAGTTTTTGGATTAGTCATATATTTTGAAATACAAGAATCTCCGCTAATTTCTGAAATATTAGAGCAACCACAAACAGAAGCTTTTTCTACAAGAATTCCATTTTCACAAAAATAAGGTTGTCTCATAGAACATTTACCATAAGGAGTTCCGTCTCCGCAAATTTCAGGAGACCGGTCATACATAAAAAATAAAACAAACAAAATAATTATAAAAACACTTAGGAAAAAAAGATATAATTTTTTCTTTTTTGATTCTTTTTTTAAAATTTTTCTACCTCTTTTTATCATTAAAATTTAAAGTAAATATAATTAAAAAAGTTAACTATTCTAAATAAATTGCAGGTTTACCTGGTTTTGCTTTTTTAGATTTGTTTTCGGGGTCGTATTTATTTTTATCATTAACTGCAAATAATTTTATTCCTTCTACTCCTGAATAAATTTCTTTTTCTTTTGGCAAAACATAAACATAAACTTCTGGATTTTTTTTTCCAATCAATTTCTTGACTTCTTCTATATCTGAACAGAGCTTTTCAATCATTTCTTCATGCTTCTCAAGATTCTTATCAATTTTTTTCTCATCTGCAACAGGCCATTTTTCCAAAGAAATAAAATTCTTGTTTCCTAATTTATGCCAAAGTTCTTCTGTAATATGCGGGCAAAAAGGGTGAAGCAATTTTAAAAATTTCTCTAAAGAAGTTTTCGAAACCTCTTTCTCTTTATAAAATACATCAAATAAAGACCTCAAATTAATAATCGCTAAATTGTATTTAAAATTTTTTATCTCATTTTCAATTTTTTTAATAGAGTAATTTAATTTGTGGAGCAATTTAGGGCTATCTTTGGAAAATTTTACATCTTCAAAATACTTAAAAATTTTATTAATAAATTTCAGACTCCCTTTAATTCCTTTTTCAGTCCATTGAACATCTTTATCTGGTGAAGCTATGGATACTAAAAACAATCTAGCAGTATCTATCCCATATTTATCCGAAACAGTTTCTGGAAGAACAGAATTCCCACGAGATTTGCTCATCTTCTCTCCATCTTCTCCCTTCAAAACTCCTTGGTGAAATAATTTTTTAGCAGGTTCATCAAAGTTTAACAATCCTAAATCTCTTAAAAATTTTGTATAAAATCTAAAATAAATTAAATGCATACACGCATGCTCTTTTCCTCCAATATACTGGTCAATAGGACACCAATAATTAACTTTTTTTGAATCAAAAATTTTCTTATTATTTTTTGGATCGCAATACCTTAAAAAATACCAAGAAGAATTTACAAAAGTATCCATTGTGTCTGTTTCACGTCGGGCTTTTGCTCCGCATTTTGGACATTTTGTTTTAATCCAACTACTGTTTGTTGTAAGAGGATTACCTTTTCCAAATTTAATTTTATCTGGAAGTTTAACTGGCAAATCTTTTTCAGGAACAGGAACAGCACCGCATTTTGAACAATAAATAATTGGAATAGGAGTCCCCCAATATCTCTGCCTTGAAACAAGCCAATCCTTTAACTTATACTGAACAGTTTTCCTGCCAAGTCTTTTTCCTTCTAAATATTGAGTAATATGCCATTTAGCTTCATGATTTTCAATTCCATTAAATCTATCTGAATTAACTAAAATTCCTGAATCATTATAAAATTTATTTTTCCCAATAATCTTTTTATTTTTTGGTTTAATAACTTGCTTTATTGGTAAATTATATTTCCTAGCAAAATCAAAATCTCTTTTATCATGTGCAGGAACAGCCATAACCATTCCAGAACCATAATCAGCTACAACAAAATTCCCAGCATAAATCGGAACTTTTTCTTTTGTCAAAGGATTAACAGTATAACTTCCTGTAAAAACTCCTTCCTTCTCAAGTTCTTCTACATCCTTCATAGATTTTTGCGAAACACTTTTGATTTTTTTGATAAATTTCTCAACTTCTTTTTTTTGTTTCTTTGTGACTAAATCAAAAAGTTTTGGATGCTGTGAAGAAATCACCATAAATGTAACACCATAAATTGTATCAGGTCTCGTCGTGAAAACATGCCATTTCTCTCTGTTGACTTCAAAATCTATCTCTGTTCCAAAACTTTTTCCAATCCAATTTTTCTGCATTGCTTTTGTTCTCATAGGCCAATCTAGTTTATCAGTTTCATTGTAAAGCTCATCTGCATATTTTGTAATTTTAAAAAACCACTGCTCCAAATATCTTATTTCCACATCTGTATCCTCGTGCCTCCAGCATTTTCCATTAACAACTTGTTCATTAGCTAAAACAGTTTTACATTTAGAACACCAATTTACAGGAGCTTTTTTCCTATAAGCCAAACCTTTTTCAAACATTTTAAGAAAAATCCACTGGTCCCATCTATAATATTCAGGATCTGTTGTTGAAACCATCCTACTCCAACCATAACTAAAACCTAATTCTTTCATCTGCTTAGTAAAATACCTTATAGATTTCTTAGTATAATTCTTTGGATGTTCTCCTACTTTTATAGCAGCATTTTCTGCTGGCAAACCAAGAGCATCATAACCCATAGGATGTAAAACATTAAATCCTTTCATTCTTTTGTATCTAGCAAAAATATCTCCTATTGTGAAATTAAGAGCATGTCCCATATGCAATCCAGAACCAGAAGGATAAGGAAACATTTCTAAAATATAATATTTTTCTTTTTTTGTGCTTGACTTTCGAGATATTTCAAAAATTCTTTTCTTTTCCCACTCAGTCTGCCACCTTTTTTCTATTGTTTTAAAACTTGTTTTCATATTATTATATTAATTTTGTAGTTTAAAATATTTTCATTCATAAAAAACAGGTTCTCCGTACTCAATATTATGTGCATTTTTTTCTACTCCTTCAAAACTCATTTTTCTTGGCTTTGGATTTTTTGGAATAAATTTAACTCTCTCAATTCCTTCTAAATCTTTTCTGAAAAATTTAATTTTTTCAGATTTAATCCTATAACAATTTGCTCCTTCAGGTATAGAAATTCTCTTTCCGTTAAAAATCCCCTCAGATGAAATAAATTCAAGAGCCATTTTATAAAAAAATTTAATTAATGACTCTATAAAAGAGCCACCACTAACACAAGTACAAGAACTAAAACTAATTGTATCAGCTTCATAAGTTCAATAAAAAAAACCATATTTTTAAATATTATCATTTTCTTTAATTAATAATTGAATTTATTCAAGAAAGTTCGTCTTATTTTCGCAAAGCGAAAATTACCTCGTCGAACATAGGAGATACGATGGAAAAAATTAAAATATATATCATAGGAGAAATAATCTCAAGCAATGATGCAGAAGCATTTTCTCTATATAAAAAAAGTTGTTTTGGTGAGCCTGTAGGAGAAAAAATCCAATACTCCCCATCAGAAGTTTTATTCTTAGTTGAAAAAGGAAAAGCAGAAGCATTTTCAAAAACCAAAAAAATTTCAAAAAAGGACCTAATATCAAAGTTAAGAAGAATAGATAAGAAAATTCAAATAAAATATCCTGTGTTTAAAGATTTAAGAGAAAGAGGTTATATAGTAAAAACAGCATTGAAATTTGGTGCAGAATTTAGAGTTTATGAAAAAGGAGCACGCCCAGGAAAAAAACATGCAAAATGGCTTGTATTCACAGACCATGAATCTGGAAAATTAACCTGGCACGAATTTTCAGCAAAAACAAGAATAGCACACTCTACAAAAAAGAACTTACTTCTAGCAATTGTTGATGAAGAAGGAGATGTCACATATTATGAAGTGGGATGGATAAGGCCATAATAAACTTTATAATTCTATTACATTTAATTCAATTATGCCAACACAAGATACAACACCATTAAAAGAGAAAATAATATCTGTTCTTAAGGCAAAAGGGCCAAGCCTTCCTGCAAGAATAGCAAGAGAAATAGAACAAAGTATACTCTTCACTTCTGCTTTTTTATCAGAACTATTATCAGAAAAAAAGATAAAAATAAGTAATATGAAAGTCGGCAGTTCTCCGATATATTTTCTTCCAGGACAAGAGCCAAAATTAGAAAATTTTTCACAATATTTAAAGAGTAGAGAAAAAGATGCATTCCAAATTCTAAAAGAGAAAAAAATTTTATCAGACAGAGAACAAGTTCCTGCAATAAGAGTAGCTCTTAGAAATATCCAGGATTTTGCAATACCTTTCAAAAAACCAAATTCAGATGAAATTTTCTGGAGATATTTCACAGCCAAAGAAGAAATCCCAAAAGAAGAAAAATCTGAACAACCCAAATCAGAACCTCAGGTTAAAAAAGAAAAAGAATTAGAGATTTTTGACAAAGAACCAAAAAAGAAGAAAACAACAAATAAAAAATCTAAAAAGAAAAAACAAAGCTCAAAGAAAAATCAAAAATTTTTCAATAAAGTAAAAGAATTTTTAATATCAAAGTCAACTGAAATTTTAGACATTGAATCTTTTAACAAAAATGAATTAATAATGAAAATAAAAGATTCTGGAAAGGATTTATTGCTGGTGGCTTACAATAAAAAAAGAATCGATGAAGAAGATATTGTAAAAGCATATAAAAAGGCATTAGAAAGTAACCTGGATTATAAAATTCTAAGTATGGGAGAGCCATTGAAAAAAACAAGGAAATTAATTGACGCAATAGAAAAACTTGACCAGATAGAAAAAATAAATGAAGAATAAATTTCAATAAACTTTAAAAACTTGAAATAGAACAAATTAACATGGGTAAAATAAAATCAAAATCAATAAAAAAAGCTGCAAAAACTCTCTTAGAAAAAGATATACCTTTCACTAACAATTTTGAAGAAAACAAAAAAATTCTTAAAAATACAGCACCTAGCAAAAAAATAAGAAATCAAATAGCAGGATTAATAACAAAATTAAAAAAACAAAAACATTAATTAAACTAAATAAACTAAGGTAACAAAAATGACTGAAGAACTTGAAAACAAACCCAACAAATCTGCCGAAGATGAAAATGTTGTTTATGTTGGAACTAAACCTTTTATGAATTATGTGACAAGTGTTGTTATGCAGTTCACAACCAAGGGAAAAAACGAAGTGATTGTAAAAGCAAGAGGAAAATTCATAAGCAGAGCTGTTGACATTGCAGAAGTTGTCAAAAAGAGATTTCTAAAAGACCAAGAAGTTGAAATAAAGGAAATAAAAACAGGCAGTGAAGAATTTGAAAACAAAGAAGGAAAAAAAGTTAGTGTATCTACAATTGAGATAACTTTAGTTAAAAACAATAGTTAGTTAAAATTAATTATTACTATTTCTTCTTTTTTTATTTTTTACGGAAAAATATATAAACTTTATAATATTAAAAAAAGAATGAATAATTCACAGCTGTACTTTAAGAATAAAACAAAAAGTATATCTGTGATTAAAGCTCTGTATTAATTTTACTGGGCTTTTGATTCTTATAAATTTATTATATACTTTGAATCTGGTCCTGGTTTACAGAGCAAAATTAAATATCGGAGGTAAGAATGAGTAATGAAGAAAATCTAAGAACAATAGAAGAGAAACTAATGTGGGAAAAAAGAGCCATATGGGCTGAAAATCCTGAAGGCTGCCTTATAATAGAATCAAATCAACCTTCTCAAGAAGCAACATACAAGATACAAGCAGAGCAACAGGATGAAAGAGAATACAAAGAAAAAATATAGAAAATAATTTTTTCAATAATCCTCTTTATTTTTCCCTTTTTTCTTTAATACAGCTTTGGTGAATTCCTGTTTATTTTTTTATTTTTATCACTTCTTTTTGTGTTATAAATTAAAATTGTGTTGTAGATTAAATTGTAAATTGAACATAGTCGTTTCTTTATTAAATCTAAAGAATGTAAAATTTTTAACTATCTTTATTAAAATTAAATCTAAAATCTATTTAGTTTATTCATTAAAATTTCGTCTTCTATGAGTATCTCTGATACTTATAAATGGTATTCGTATTTTTCAATAATTTGGCTCACTTCATTCGCTATTGATAATATAATTAATGCTAAAACCAACGAGGATTGCAGTTATTTGTGATTAATTTGAGCTGATAGGCGAACTATTTTTCATTCAAAAAAACTCATCTGAGATAGTTCTATTAAATCTAAAAAAACCTGCGAGTAATGAGCAGGAAGTTAAGAAATTCTTATGTTTTATCAAAGCCTTTAATACTAAAACTTTTAAATCAATTTTCTCTAGTAATCTTGTCTCTGTAGCTCAGCGTCAGAGCGCTGCTCTCATGAGGCAGAAGTCGAGGGTTAAACTCCCTCCAGAGACATCATAGTAATTCTTTTAAACAAAAAAACCAATCTCCAAAAATGGAACTTTTCAAAAATAGATTATTTGCATTAATAATAACAGTCCTCATTACACTGGAAATATTCCTTTTTTCAAGTATTACTGGAGCATCTTCAACTGGAATAGGGGGAAACCCCTGGATCCCAAGGACATATCATTTAACTGCTTTTTTTCTATTTACTTTCTTCTTATTTATCTTAATAAAAGGTAAAAAAGATATTACTCTAAAAACAATTATTCTAGTATTAACAATTTCCATAATACATGCAATATTCGATGAATTTCACCAAATGTTTGTCCCTTTAAGAGATGCAAGTATAACTGACATATTTATTGATTCATTAGGAATATTTTCTGCAATAGGAATTCATACTCTCATAAATAAAAAATATAATTAAAAATAGATTAAATAAAAAATATAATTAAAAGATTGTTCTTATCTTCTTTTTTTCTTCTTAGCAGACTTCTTTTTTGTAGACTTCTTCTTAGTTGATTTCTTCTTGGTTGACTTTTTCTTAGAAGTCTTCTTCTTAGCAGCAGCTGCTTTCTTCTTTTGTTGTTCAAGTTTTGTTACTTGTTTCTTAAGAGATTTTATCTTCACTGCAATCTGCTTTGGTGTTTTAGCTTTTGCCATTTTTCACCCCTCTTTTAATTAATTATATTAAGAATCATTTATTTATAAAGTTTTTGTAAAAAAAATCTCAAAAAATTTTCAAAACAATTTTCCGTCGACAAATTACTTCATTAATTTTGTTTCCTTGTATTAATTTTTTTTCCTAAAGTTAAAATTGATTCATCTTTAACTGATTTAGATAAAACATTCTTTAAATTTTTTATTTTAACTTTAACTTGCTCTCCAGTATCTCTTTCACGAATTGTAACGTTTTTATTTTTTAAAGAATCCTCGTCGACAGTTACACAAAAAGGTGTTCCTATTTCATCTTGTCTAGAATATCTTCTACCTATACTTCCACTTTTATCATAAAGAACATTAAATTCTTTTTTTAAATCATTATAAATTTCTGTAGCAATTTTTTCCATGTCTTTTCTTTTAACTATAGGAAAAACTGCAACTTTAATTGGAGAAAGTTTTGGATTTAATCTTAAAATGATATTATCTCTTTTCTCGTCGTAAAAATAAGAATCAAATAAAAAAACTAACATTGCTCTTTCAATTCCTTGACTTGGTTCACAAACTACATGAGGTAAAAATTTTTCTCCTTTATCATTAGTAACTTCTAATTTAACTCCTGAATTTTTTTGATGTTGCCTTAAATCAAAATCAGTTCTATTAGCCATTCCTTGTAATTCTTTCCAACCAAAAGGAAAATTATATTCCAAATCCCAAGTATCCAAAGCATAGTGTGATTTTTCTTCTGAAATATGCTGCCTTATTCTAAACTTTTCAGGATTTGCTCCAAGATTAATAAACCAAAGAAAATTTTGTTCAAGCCAATAAGCGTGCCAATCAGTTTTTATTATTTTTTTCTCATAAGCTTCTTTAAAACTCATTCTTATCGGCTCTTCGCCTTTCTCCTGCATTTTATCTGAATAAACTAAAATTTTTTTATTTTCAGTGCTTAATTTATAAGGACATTTACTTCCTGGTTCAATAAAATATTCTATCTCCATTTGTTCAAATTCTCTTGTTCTAAATAAAAAATCTCTTGGAGCTATTTCATTCCTAAAAGCTTTTCCAATCTGAGCAATTCCAAAAGGTAATTTCATTCTTGCATTTTCTTGAACAAACTTAAAATTAGTAAAAATTAATTGTGCTGTCTCTGGTCTTAAATAAGAGGTTATAGAATTTTCTTTTGTTGGTCCTACCCGTGTTGTAAACATTGGATTAAATTCTTCTTTAACTTCAAAATCTCCACCGCACTTTTCACATTTAACTTTTCCTATTTCAAACTTATCAATTTTTGTTTTATTTCCACATTTTTTACAAACAACAGAAACATCTATAAAATTTTTAACATGTCCTGACGCTTCCCAAACTTTAGGATTTGTAATAACAGCTCCATCAATTCCAACAATGTCTTCTCTTTGCCTTACAAAAAAATCCCACCATTCTTTTTTAATATTATTTTTTAATTCAGTTCCAAGATGCCCAAAATCCCAGAAACCAGAAAAACCTCCGTAAATTTCAGCAGAAGGATAAACAAAACCTTTTCTTTTGCAAAACTTCGCCATGTCATCAATAGAAATTTTTTTGATTTCTATTCTATTTTTTTCTTTATTCTCTATATTTTTTCCTTCCATTTTTTTCAAAATCTTTTTAGCTTTTTTCTCAGCTTCTTTTTTAGTCTTGCCAAGATATGCGATGTGTTTGCTTATAACTTTATCTCCTTTTCTAAAACTTTTCCTAAGATAATAATAATCTTTTCCATGAATTTTCTGCTTAACAATGAATGCCATATTAATAACTACATTTTCTTATTTAAATATTTTATGTAGTTACTATTCACCCAAAACCTTAATCAAAATTCTCTTCTCTCTTTGTCCGTCAAATTCTCCGTAAAAAATAGTTTCCCAAGGACCAAAGTCAAGTTCCCCGTCGCTGATTGCAATTGTAGTTTCTCGGCCCATGATTGTTCTCCACAAATGTGCGTAAGCATTATCTTCTCCTGTTTGATGGTGCTTATACTGAAAGTCTTTTGGAGCGAGTTTTTCCAGCCATTCTTTAAAGTCATTTAACAAACCAGATTCATTATCATTAATAAAAACCGAGGCTGTTATGTGCATTGGATTTACCAAAACAATTCCTTCTTTAATTCCTGATTCTCTAACAGCTTCTTCAATTTTAGAAGTTATATTAACAAATTCTATTCTTTCTTTAGTATGTATTTTCAAATATTTTGTATGGGTTTTCATTTTACAATCCTGATTTTTATTTTTTAAATGTCCACTATACCTATACGTAACAGATAAGCGGAGGGCGAGGTTATTGGAAAGCGACAAATTTAATTTATCAATAACGACTTTTCAATGACCGAGTTAGGACTCGAAGAGTCACGTCCATTAAACAATCCTTAGATTGTTTAAGCGGAGGGTGGGATTCGAACCCACGAAAATCTGGGCTGCAACCAGATGCAGTAGCCACTGTGCCACCTCCGCATATTCAAAATAAAAGAAAACCTTATTTAAATTATTTGCTTGGGAAATTAGAAGAAAAAGAAATTCCTTTAGCTCTCTTAATAATTCCTTTTCTAGTATCAGGAATATCCTCTTGTTTTGCTTTTTTTAAATAATTCAAAATCTTCTTTTTTCTCAATTTAATAGGTAATTTAGAATTTATACAAGGACCTCCAACACAACTTCCCTTGCAAAAAGTAGCATCAAGAAACCTTATTCCTTTTTTTGGTTTTTTAAGAAATTTAATAACATCATTAATTCCATCAATAATCATAACCTCATTTTCTTTTAAAGATCCTTTAAGATTCGCTGTTTTTGAGAGCCCTCCTGCAACAGGATAAATTTTAGTGTAATCATTATAAAATTTATCAAACAAAATTTTTCCCTTCTTTTTAATCTTAATTTTTTTGAGTAATTTTTTCAATCTTCCATAGTCAACAACATAATCAATATAATTTGTTTTCTGTGCTTCTGTTTTTTTATAATCACAAGGAGAAATAAAGACTATCTTATAATTTGGATAAATTTTTTTACAAATCTTTGCTGTAGCAATCATGGGACTGTCAACTTTAATAAGATTTTTTTTATACCTTGGAAATTTATTTTTTATTGTTTCAACAACACCAGGACAAACACTTGCAATAACTAATTCTTTAGATTTTTTCAATTTTTTATGATAATCTCTATTAATCATTTTTGCTCCAAAAGTCAATTCAACAATTTTATCAAAACCTAATTCCCTAAGTTGATGAATTATTTTAGGATAAGAGAAATCAACAACAAAACTAGGAGCAAGCATTGCTACATATTTTTCTTTTTTACTTAAGGGAAATTTTAATTCCACCTCTTTTTTGCTTTTCATTTTTTTCAAATGCCCCTGACAGGATTCGAAGCGAGGACACGAAGTTTCCTTCGCTTAACCTTCCTATTTGAATGCGTTTAAACTAATTTATCGAATCCTAAATGCCCCCGACAGGATTCGAACCTGCGGCCTACTGCTATCCGCTGAAGACAAATAATCGCAACAATGTACGACACTGCCAATAGCATAGAAGGCAGTCGCTCTATCCAGGCTGAGCTACAGGGGCTTGTCTCCTGTAGCGTCCGCGATTTCACCGAAGGCAACTTGAAATCACCCAACAGTGCCACAAAGGAGGTTGAACGTCAAGGAACCTTGGTTTCTTACGTGAGCTACAGGGGCTCACTATTAATCAAAGAAAAATAGAATATTTAAAATCTTTCTATTAACCAATTCAAAAAATTAATCACCAAAATCCCATGTTTCTAAAGCTAAATCCTTTGTATCAAAGTAATCAGTTAATTCTTTGTTAGACATATCTCTCATCTCGTGTTTAGCTTTAAAAATCATCATTTGGTAGTATGAACAATTTTCAGGATCAGAAGGACAATCATTTTTTGAAATACAAGGTTCACATCCATCAATAAAAGGACACATATAATCTCCAAGCATGCTCATTCTAAAAATAAGAATCAAATCTTTTTAATCTTTTCTAAATTTCAAGCTTATCAAAGTCTTCTGCTATACAAACATTCTTGAAAACTTTTTTTGCTTCTTTCAAAATATCTTTTTTATTTTTTTCATATCTTTGTCCTAAATGTGTTAAAACAAGTTTTTTCACATTAGCTTTTTTTGCAATTTGAGCTGCTTGACTTGCAGTTAAATGCTTGTATTCTTTAGCTTTTTCTTTAAGATTTTCTCCAAAACTTGATTCACAAATAAGCAAATCAGAATTTTTTACAAAAGAAACAATTTTTTTGTTCATTGAAGTATCGAGAATAAAAGAAATCTTTTTGTCTTCTTCTTTAAATGTCAAATCTTCTGCTTTATATTTTTTCCCTTTGTAAACAATATCTTTTCCTTGTTTTAATTTTTGAAGCCATTTTCCAAAAGCTATATTTGTTTTCTCTAATTTTTTTTTATCAATTTTTATTTCACCTTTTTTAGCAAAAGTATAACCATTACAAGGAGTTCCATGAGTCATAGATTTTGCTCCAAGAAAAAAATCTTTTGTTTCAAGAAATTTCCCTTTAACCTCTTTTATCTTTAAAGGATGTTTTCCTCTGAAAACAAAAGTCTCTAAAATTTTTTTCATAAATTTTTTAGTTCCTTTTGGTCCATAAATTTCAAGTGGCTTATTATATTCATTTAGAGCTAATGTTTGCAACAAGCCAGGTATTCCTAAAATATGATCAGCATGCCAATGAGTAACTAAAATTTTTGTTAGCTTACACTGGTTTATTTTTGCTTTGCGAAATTGCCTCTGCGTTCCTTCTCCACAATCTATTAAAATATTTTCTCCTTTATAGCTCAACAAAATAGCAGTATGATTTCTAGAGGGTGTTGGAACAGCATCAGAAGTTCCTAAAAAAACAATTTTTATTTTCTCTGACATAAATCAATAAAGAAAAAAGAGTTTTTATTTGTTATGACTATTCTTTCTTCATAGCAGTAGAAGCAGGTGAAATAAAAATTATTGTATCTCCTCTTAAAAAAGTTATTCCAAAATTTCTTTTTATCTCGCTGTTTTGGATTTCTTTTATGTTATCCAAGACGAGATTAAGATGAATATCAAATGCTAACAAAGTTCCCACAAATTGCCTGTCTCCTTTCAGGTGCACCAAAACTTCTTTGCCTTTTGAATTATTCAACAAATCTAAAGGTCTTTCTATTCCATTCATAATTAATCTGTGTTTAATTTATTTATAAATATTTCGTTAACAAAAACTAGATTATTTGAATTGAAAATAATTCTGCTTTTAACAGTTCCAAATCAAGGTTTTCTTTGAAAGGAAAAATTAATAGACTTTTCTATTGAAATATTGCCAGATGCTACAACCAATAAGTCATATCCATCAATAACTTTTTCCAAAGTATCATATCTAAGATTAAGATTGTTTGCTAGATTATAATTTACTGTTATATATCTCATAAATTTTCATAGAATTTATATTTATATAAATTATTACAATAAAAAGATATTTAAATCAATTTTATTCTTCTTTAACATGAAAAAAGGAAGAAAAATTACTGGTGGAAAATATAAGAAAACTACAAAAAGAAAATTATTTGAAAAATCAGGACAGAAAAAAATTGTAAAATTAGGAGAAGAAAAAAGAAGAAAAAGAAAAGTCAGAGGAAGAAAAGAAAAGACATTTTTGCTTCAAGGAAAATTTGTAAATGTTCTAAAAGATAATAAATCAAAAAAAGTTGAAATTAAAAAAGTTCTTGAAACTCCTTCAAACAGATTTCTTGCAAGGCAAAATATCTTGACAAAGGGAACAATTGTAGATACAGAACTTGGAAAAGTAAAAATAACAAACCGTCCAAGCCAGGAAAGTGTTGTTAACGGAATTTTGATCGAATCAGAAAAAGCCTAACCAAAAACCAAACTGTTCTTACAAAATTAATTATATTGAAGAAACGTCTAAGAATACCTTAAATACTATTTGCTTCTCTTCCAGAATATATATCCTATATATGCTCCAATTAGAGTAAGAACGACCATCAATCCCAGACTAAATATAGAAATTAAATCTTCATTTAATCCAGTTAAATAGATTGCCCTGTAGAAAAAAGTGAATGTTAACACAAAAAATGTTAGCCCCCATAAACATCCAAGCAGCACATATGTTCTTTTCTTGTTCCTTTTTGTAGTCATGGCATTAATTCTATCAGTAAATTCTCCTATAAGTGCTCCAAGAAGAAACATCCCTAGAAATAATGCTGGAATGTTAAATATGTTTCTAAAAACATTGATTTCTAACAAACTTGCGAGAACCACTAACAAGGGAAATATTAGAAAAATCAATCCATAAATTATCCACCTTTTCATATTATCTTTTAAGAAATTCTTTTTTATAAATATTCTTAGGGATTTAATATTTGTAAACTTATTTTAAGACATCACACAAAAAACAGAACCGAAAGCTTTATAAATGACGAAAAGTTTATAAACGCTGTACAAAGTTGGTTTATAAACCTTTTTACCAACCTCTAAGTAACAAAATTTCTTTAGTCTTAAAATGGCTAAAAACAACTCAAATGACCTCTATAAAAAAATGTCCTGAATGTGGAAGTGTAAATATTACTTATGATCCTCATTTAGGAGAAATTATTTGTAATGATTGTGGTCTTGTCATAGAAGAAAAAATGACAGATACAGGAATAGATTTATCTGGAAGTTTTGACAAAGATGAAAAAAAAGGTCGTGGTGGAGCTCCAATAAGTATGCAAAAATTTGACAAAGGTCTAACAACAAATGTTGGAGAAATTTCAGACATCTACAAACTAGAACCAGGACAAACTCGGAAATTTTTACGGCTAAAAAAATGGCAAGAAAGAGTTTCAACTTCTATTGAAAGAAATTTAAGATTAGCAATGGCAGAACTTAGAGTTATTGCTTCTTATTTAAATTTGCCAAATGTAGTAAGAGATGAAGCTGCGAGAATTTACAATTATGTTTTACAAAGAGGTTTAGTAAGAGGGAGAAGCATGGAATCAGTAATTGCAGCTTGTTTATATGCTGCTTGCAGAAGTTACAACATCCCACGAACATTAGACGAGATGGCAACTGCTTCAGATGTTGAGAGGAAAGAAATAGGAAGAACTTACAGATTCATAATTAGAAAGTTAGGAATAAAAGTAAAACAAAGTTCTCCAAAAGATTATATTTCCAGATTTTCCTCAATATTAAAACTCTCTCCAAAAACACAAAACGACGCATTAAAAATTTTAAAACAAGCAGAAAAAGTTGAATTAACTTCAGGACGTGGACCAGCAGGAATTGCTGCAGCAGCTTTATATGTGGCAGCTTTAATGAACGACGAGAAAAAAACACAAAGAGAAGTTGCAGATATTGCAGGCATAACAGAAGTTACAATAAGAAATCGTTATAAAGAACTCATAGAAAAATTAAAACTTGAAGAAAAAATAAAACAAAAAGAAGCTGATTTAAAAAAGAAATAATCTCAACCATTAATTCTAAAAAGCTTTTTATATTCAAAATTCTCTTTAATTCTATGCGGGAGTGCCGGAGAACTCAAGCCCTCGCTCAAATTAAGGGCTACAGGAAGTTCACGAGAACTTTCGGGTCAAACGAGTTTTCCCACTCCTCTTGAATGCGGGAGTGCCGGAGTGGTCAAACGGGACAGGCTTAGGCGAGAAGATTGCGAGAGATTATGTCTCACAAATAACGCAAACTAACTCGAAGAAACCTGTTGGCTTAGTGCCTGCGAAGGTTCGAATCCTTTCTCCCGCATAAATAGGATTCGAACTATATGATAACTTCCTTCAAAGGCAAAAAGAGGAAGTTGCATCTGGATACAAAACCGCGAGGTTTTGAATTTGAATCCTTTCTCCCGCATAAATAGGATTCAGGTTGCTGGAAGTGTGATTTCAGAGTCAGAAGTTTTCATTCGAATCCTTTCTCCCGCGTAATTTAACTATTAAGAATTCTTAGAAAAATAATCTTCCCACTCTTTCATTATTTCCATTACTTCTTTAGCATATTTTTCTCCTTCACTCTCTCCAATAATCTTAGAATTCTCTCCAGTCATATAAACACTTAAAACACATTTTATCAAAGAATCACTTCTTAACCTATAAATTGTTTTATCACATTTTGAGTAATCACTTTCTTTATTCACACTCTTATCCAAAGCAAACTTCAAAGTTTTAGAAGCATCTTTAATTTGTGCTTCTGCACACTTTAAAACTTCTTCAGAAGATAATCCATTAACATCAGTTCCTTCTTGGCAAACATACTTTTCTATTCTTTGTAATTTGTCTTCTCTTACTTCCCAGCCATATTCCATAATCCATCTTGGATCATAAATTCCTTCAGGATAACCAAGATTACTCTGTCTTATAGCAATAGCAACAAGTAAAGCTTTAAATTTATTAGGATTCCATCCTTCTGGCAAATTCTCTTCAGCATATTTATCAAACAAATTCTCATCATTTTCATCCACAATTTTTTCATACCTATCAAACAAAGAAGGAGTTTCAATAATTTCTTCTCCAGAAACTTCTGCTACAATTAAATTATTAGATTTAGTTTTCTTTGAATTCCCTTTTTCATCAAAACAATAACCATTAACATAATAAGTCTCTTCATCAAGTTTATTCAAAAGCAAGTCCACTCTTTCTTTATCAATTCTTCCAGAAACTTGCTTATTCCAATCAAAACCACTAACTAAACCCTTAAAGAAACCTTGAGGAGAAAAAACTTGATACTCTGCATATTCACAATTATACTCATATTCTACAACAAGCTCAACATCTTCATCTGCTTGCTTTTTAACATCTTCTTTAAACTCAGCTTCTTTATCATCTATTTTAAAACCAATTCTATCTATTTCATAAGTTTTCTCTATATCTGACATATCTCCTTCAACACCTGTCTCAGCACCAGTCTCATCTCCAACACCAGCACTTCCACCAGCTTCTCCTCCAGTTACTTTAGATATTACTCCTCTAAATGCATTTAAAGCCAAATCTCCATAAGCATTTCCTCTTAACAATAACAAGTAAGCTCTTTTATTATTAAGGAAAACTCTGTCAAGAATTTCTTCAACTAACTTAATTTTTTCTTCTGAATTTTCTTCTTCCTCAATTTCTTCAAGTTTCTTTTCAAACTCCTTTTCAGAAAGATAATCTCCTTCTTCTCTCAAAATATCCATATAACTTTTTGTAACTGTATCTAATGCTTCTTCTTCTACACCTTCAAGTTCTATTGCATCTTTAATGCTTTTAGTATCAAGCCAGCATTTCATATTCTCTGAATCACAATAACCAACTTCAACCCACCTTGAATCTTCAGTTCCTGAATAAGGATCAGTTCCTTTTCCAGGATTGTCTGTAGCACAAACTCTTGTTATTCCTTTTTCATAAATAGCAGGGTCAATTAATTCCTCAACAGAACTTTGAAGATTCAAATCAAGCAAACTATAAACACTGACAGTTCCTGAAACACATTCCTCCTCTGTAGTAATATCTGATTTTTCAATCTGCTCTTTCGCATAACTATCTGTAATATAATCAGCAGCAAAAGAAGTTGAAACTTCTTTGAAACCGCACTCTTCTTCTCCATTAACATTTATACACATCTGAGTATAGCCAGAAGGAGCAGTAAAATCTTCTGTCTCAGAAGCATAATCTCCTGCAGCCACATATCCTGAAGCTACTTGTCTGGTTCTTGAAGCATCCTGATAAAAGCTTTCAGAACTTCCTTTCAAATAAACTTTATAATAAGCTCCAGAATTTTCTCCTGCATAAATATGATAAAACACCTTATAATGAGAAGTTGGAGGTGAAGTTACAGTGCTAAAAGTAATCTCTTCAAAGTTCCCATGATACTGTGCTGGTGATTCTGCTTCAGTCATTGCATCAAATAAACTTCCTGTATCAGCATATGCTGCTGAAGCAAATGTTTTGCAAACTAAAGTTCCTGCTTCTCCTGTAGATCTTGCCTGAAATGCTTTATAAGATTCAGTTGCATAAGACTGAGTAAAATAATCTAAAGAATTTTCTGCATTTTCCCAAGCATTTTGAACAGAAAGATATTCTCCTCCACCTTGAGTACCTTGTCCTGAAAAAGCCTCCAATACTTTTGGTACTGCTAAATCAGCTAAAGGAAGTGCTTGCTTCCAGAAAAACTCACATAAATAAACACTATGCATTTCATCACATATTCCCATATTTTTTCCTGTCTCTAAACTTTCTTGCAAACAATCTCTATAAGATTCCATAACAGAAAGCCAGCCATCAGTTCCTGCTTTTATTCCAGTTATACAAACTGGGACAGCAATTCCTTCTTGGGCATTTGGAAGACAAAGAATTAAACTTCCAATTATTCCTGATTGAACAACATCTTTTACAGGGTAGGCTCCTCCAAAATCACACCTACTTGAAGGGCAAATAAAAGGATCACAAACATTAAAAAGCAAATTACAATCCTTTGGAGACATAAAATCCTGGCACTGAATATCAGGAATATCTGCTGCTGGCTCACCAACCTTTAAAGTTACTGTTCCTCCACAACTAGTTCTTATTCTAACTCTACTAACCTCTGATTCATATGCATCAGAAGCTTGTTCAATAGCATCAACTGCACACTCCACTAAATCTTTTGTTTCTTTCTCTTTTAAACCAGCAAACTGGTCATAAGCTTGCCCTGTTCCTAAATTAAATCCTCTGCAATTATCATCTCCTGCTGAAGAGTAAAATTCCTGTATTCCATTTTTTCCAACATTGCACAAATAAAAACTATTAACTTGCCCAGATTTATCATAACTTGCAATACTTGCTCCAGTTGAAATTGTTTGTTTTGTTGCTGCATACCAACCATTACCTAAATCAAAAGGCACAATAGCAGGAAAACCTTTGTACGGCTCTGTTTCATAATATTTCAATTCTGCGTTTTTATAAGAATTCTCATAAGAAGATTTATCATATTTCTTAAAATAAATCTGATCTAATTCTTTAACTAAACTTCCAGAAAGCTCTTCTGAAGAGAGCCTATTGCCATTCACACCATAAACAACTAAAGAGTCATCTTCATCTCTTTTAATAGGTAAAATCTCTGTTCCTGAAGAATCATCTAAAATAAGTATAAGCTTATCTCCCCTAGAAGTTTGCAAAACAGAAACAGGAACATTCTCATCAATTTCTTGTATTTCTGTATCTTTATTTGTTAAACCACCATAAGTAATTTCCTTAACTCTTTCTCCAACTTCTAAAAATGAAATCTGGCTTGATTGAACATTCAAGTCATTTGCTAAATTTGAAATTTCTGCAAAACTTTCTGAGTTCGCTTGCACTTCTGAAAGGTCAGAATAAAGTCTCTCCCTATAAATATTTTTCAAATCTTCATCAGCACCAGATTCCAAAACCATTAAAGCAAGTTCTATTTCTTTAAGTTTCTCTGTACTATAATAACCTTGTTTCCATCCTTCATAAGAAAGAGTTTTTCTCATTTCTTCAATATTAATACTCTCTCCCTTACCTCTTGGATCTTCAAAACTATTTCCTAAAACAGAAATCTCTTCTTGAACTTTTTCAGTGAATTCTTCCATAAATTTATCTGTATCAACAACTTTTTCAGATAAAAATTTACTCTCGGTGAACTGCTCTTGAATTTTTTTTATTTCTTTATCTTGTTTATTTATTATTTCAGTTACCTCTTCAACATCTTTATCAATCTTATCAGAGTTTTCAAGAAAACATTGTTCTAAAGAAACATATTCTCCTTTTTCAACTAAATCAGTGCATTTCTCATACCAACCATTTTCTCCTCTCATAACTTTTTGCCTTGCAATTCCTGTTCCCTCAAGATTAGCTAAGAAATTTTTAATAGTTAAAACAGCTCCTGTACCAAGACATGCAGTTTTTCCAACTTTAATTACGTCTCCAAGAGTATCAGAAATATTCTGCAATTTGCCAATTGTTCCATTCAAAGCATCAATCCTTTTTTCAATTGTATCAGGAGCTAAAGTTAAATTCCATCTTTTTTCTATTCCAATTTGAAAACTAAAATTCGCCTCTGTTCCAACATTATTAATATTAGGAATCACAGAAACTTTTGCTGATTTTTCAAGATGTATATCTTTTAATGTAAAAATATAATCACTTCCAAAACTTTCAGAAATATCTTTTTTCAGATTTTTATTATCTGAAGAAATCAATTTTTTCAAACCAGTTTCAGCAAGATTTATCTTTAATCTAGCAGAATCATCATCAAGAGAAACTAGTTGAATAAATTCATTTAGATTTTCTTCATCTCTAAAATCATCCAAATTAATAGTTTGATCCTTTGAAAGATACAATAATGACCTTTCACCATTAGGCCCCTCAACTAAAACTTCTGCTCCATAATCATAAAATCCTGGTTCATAAATTCCATCAAAAGAAATTTTCTCAGTTTTTCCATTAATTTTAACATAATCTGTTGAAATCTCTGAATTAGAAAGTTTGTAACTATCATCACAATCACTAAGGTCTATATCAGAATCAGGATATTTTTCTTTAAAGTTCTCGCATAAATCAACCATAGTTTTTCCTTGTCCTAAATCTCTTGCAAGAATTATCTGCTGATATAAAGCTTCTTCTCCTAAGTTAACTCTGCTATTTTCTGGATATTTTTCTCCAGCAAAATTCTCAACTATATTTTTATAATCACCTATAGCATTTTGATAATATTCTTCTGCTCCATTAAGTTCTTTATCTTGAACATCAACAAAATCAATTATTTGAATTTCTTGCCCAAAAACCTCTTCTATTTCAGGATAAGAAACAATTCTATAAGCTTGTCCTTCAACAATACGCCTAAATAATGCTTCACTTCCTGCTCCAAATAATCTCAAAGAATTTAACAGCACATCTGTCACTACATTTCCAGTTAAATCTTTATACTCAAGTTTATCAACAAAATTTCCAATAGAAGAAATTTTATCTTGGCTTAATTTTTTTTCAAACTCAGGTAATCTAACAACAAATAAATAAATATCTTCTATGTTGGTGCTGTCTTTTTTTGCTCCTATATGCCCTAAATACACAAATTCATTTTTTTCCTCATCTTCATATAAATAATCTCCAACTCCTACTTCTCTTTCTTCTCCATCAATACTAATTTTAATTTTTGGCTCAATTCTTAGTGTAATGGTTTTCCTTCCTTCATCTTCATCACATCTAATTTCTACATTTTGAACTAAACCATCTCTTTCTAAACCAATAACAGTACATTTATTATCTAAAAACTTCTCTCTTCTTGCAACTTCAACAATATCTTCATTTACTCTTAATCTTGCTCTTGTATCTGCAGCTTCTACACTATCTAACCTCAACTGTAAACTTCCCTGACAATAATCAAAACCTGGAATATAAATTTCTTTAGAAGTTTTTCCTTTTTCTAAATTAACACTAGATGTTTTTTGCAAATTTTTATTATAAACAGAAATTGTTGCACTGTTTGATTCAATATTTTCTGCTCTTAAATATCCTTTTTTCTCCCAAAAACCATATTGAAAATATCTTTCTTCCCATTCTTCATCTGTTAAACTCGGAAGATAAAAATTAGCTTTTCCAACACCAAAAGCATTTTTTATATCATATTTTATATTAGCAGTTAAATTTCCTTTGACAACATCTGGCATTGAAGATTCATTGGCTTGCTCTTTCAAGACTATAGTAACATAACCAATATTATTCAAAACAGGATAATTAATATCTTGTTTAGCACTTAAAGCAGATTTTGCAGGATAAAAACCAATACCAGAAACTGCATCTGGATAATCTCCTTTAAATGAAATACTTTCAATAGCTTCAACATCAATCAAAGGATTTAATTTTGTGGCTGAAAGCTGACAAAAAACAGGAACGTTTTGTTCTTCAAGCAAATCACTTCTAACAACACTTGGTGTACATCCAAAAGAAGAAATTTTTATTAGAAAATCCTGTCCAGCTTCACAACTTTTATCATCAAAACTTAAAGATTTATCAGAATCACCAATACCAAAATTTGACAAAGAATACGACGCTGAAACAAAAGAGATTAAAACAACTAACAAAATTCCTGCTAAAAAAAATCTTTCAATTTTATTTGCTTTTTGCTTATTCATTTTGTTCTTTGCTCCTTAGTATTTTGAATGTCAAAAACATTACTCCTGCTAAAACTCCGATTAATGTAGCAAACAAATCGAAAGTATTGAAATATCCTGCTGCTATGGCTCTGACAAATATTAAAATATAAATTAGAAAATTCACTACATTTATTATCCATTCTATTGTCAACTATCTCATTTTTATATAACATTTTTAATAATAGCAATAATTAAAAGCACAATTGCTATAACTCCTAATATCAAGCTGGCTATTTTTAATAAATTCAAAAGTTTTTTTTCTACTCTTTTTTTCATCTAAATACAATTCCCAACTCTTTATTTTCAAATAATAAATAATTATCTTGCAATTGTTCAATTGTTTTTGGCTTTGGTAAACTTTCTGCGTTTATCTTAATAATATTAGAGTCTATTAATTCATTTTCTAGAATATAATAATTCTCTTTGCCTCCTCCTGATAAAGCACTTGAAACAATTTGCGAAGGAATTTCCATCTCAAAACATTTCTCCTCTGTTATTCCAAAAACTCCGCCTAAACCAGAAGAAACATCAACACACTGTTCTGAAGTAGTTGACTCCAGATTCAAAGAAGATTCTTCATAAATATAAACTTGTATTTCATACTGTCCCTCGCTTAGTTCAATTGAATTCTGCTCTGGATAAATAATTGTTTTTGAATCATCTCCAGAAATAAAAGTAACCATTGCTTCACCATTATAACTTGCTCCATCTAAACTCAATTCAAGTTCCATTTCATATAATTTATCTAATATGATATCTACACTTCCTGACTGAGTTGTTGAATAAAGATGCTTAGTTTCTTTAAAACCGTTTGATTTTACAACTATATAACCATTAACACATTGAGGAAAATTATTCTCTAAAACACCAGAAGAAGTTTCTCCAATATAACAAGTTTCACCAAGACATTCATAAGTTATTTTTGATTCAATAGAATTTAAGTTTCTGTCATAAGTTCTAATTTCCACAGGAGTAGTTTGATATTTGCAAACTTCAGATTCCTTGACATTCCCAGCACTTGCATTCAATGGTTTTCTTGGCTTATTTTTTTCTATAGAAACTACTAAAGGAAACTGAAAAATTTCTTCTCCTTCATAAACCTGAACTAAAACAGGATATTTTAAATCATAAACAAAATGATAAGGAACATAACAAAATCCTAAAATTCCTAGTCCTTCTTGATTGCCTATTGGCTCTGCAATTAACATATTTCCATCAGAAGGAACAACTTCAAAATAACTTGGCCAATTTTTTGAATTAATAAATCTAGTATTATCAACAGAAGTATCAATAACAAAATAATCGTTTTCATTTCCCTGTGTTTTCAAAGACAAAGTATTAAACTCAATTGCTTCTTGCAAATCAGAAAAGACATTATCTGCATTCCAAATTTCAGGAGAACAGCTTAACTCAGTTCCATCAACAGGAGCATACAATCTTAAATTATCCACAGCATAATTTTCTAAAAATAAATTCTCTTGCTCTTCTTCATAAATTTCTTTTGCAGAATCATACAGATTTCCTAGATTTGAATCAACAGAAATATCATGGTTCTCAACTAATACTTTATCTTTTTCATTACTAATACTCAAATCCATATCTAAATTTAAGTTTATTTTTTTATCTAAAATCACAATTTGAGCTTCTGGTTCTCCCATATCAATTTCAAAACCCTGCTCATAATATTCATCAAATACGCATTCTCTTATGTTTTCTTCAACAAATTTTTCAAGTTGCTCCCCCATATCTTTTTTTGAAGGAACTTGTTCTTTTTCAAGGTTGCTTGCAGATAAGTAATACCAATAGGGAATTTCATTTCCCAGAAAATTAAGCTGAGAAGAAAAAGGAGAGTAATATGAACCTGCTTTAAATCCAGGAAGTTCTATATAACCTCCTTGACTTTCCAAAACATTAACACCTATCAAAACTTCTTCTTCTAAACAAGATTGAAAAGTAGTATAAACTGGCTCTACACTACTTGGAATCATTTTAAAACTAATTGTATCTCTTAAAACAAAAAAACCAATCACAGCACTAACTATTATTATTGCAATTATTATAAAAATTGTCACCTGTCCTTTATTTCTCATTTTTTTACCTCTATATTGAGTTTTTTCTTTATTAAATTAATTATCTCTGTATTGATATCTTTATTAATAGAATTCTTAAATTTGTTCCAAAGTTTCTCATCTTCAATTAAAAGCAGATATTTTTTCATTTGTAACTTCTTTTCTTATTATTTACAATAATTTTCCTTATTTAAATGTTTCTTAATAACTTAATTACTAACTTACTTAGTAATTAAGAATAATTTTTTTAATACCTAAAAAACCAGCAATTAAAATTAAATTAGAAATAGAAAAAATTTTTAAAAAATTAATAGCGCTCTCTTCCAGCTCTTAAATAATTAATTCCTCCAATAAGAATCAAAATACCACCAATTAAATTTATCCATTTACTAAAATTAGCAAAGAATTCTGAAATTTCAAAAAAATTCAAAAAAGAGTTTATAAAATAAATTCCAAAAACCAAATACACTAAAAAAATTATTATTTTAAATATCCTCTTCATAACAATAACATAAAAATAAACTATTTAAATATTTCTAACATAATACTAAGGGGTCCTGTAGTCCAGTGGCTAAGACATGTCCTTGACGAGTTCAGTTCACTTAAATCTGTAAGCTGTTCACAAAATGGATAAAACCGCGGTTCAATTCCGCGCAGGACCATTTTATTTTTAATTCTAATTATTCCTTTTTCATGGGTGGAGTGGGTGGGAAAGCCTTATAAATTAAATTTTTCTTCTCTCAACATGAAAATTCCTACGACTGAAAAAAATTTCAAAGAATTTTTTAAGTTTCAGGAATTTGGAGAAAAAATAAATGAAAATTCCTAAAACAACAAAAAGATATTGCCCACATTGTAAGAAAAAAACAGAACAAAAAATTAAATTAGTATCAACTGGAGCAAAAAGAGGTTCACTTAAAAGAGGTTCTAAACAAAGAGCTGCTCTGAGAGGAAGAGCAAGAGGAATAGGTAATCTTGGAAGATGGTCTAAGCCAGCAGTAAGTAAATTTAAAAGAAAAACTAAAACAACAAAAAAACCAAATATTATGTATACATGCCAAGAATGTAAAAAATCAAAATATCGTTCTTCAACAAAAAATAAAAGAACAAATAAATTAATTCAAGAATGATGTTCAAACAATTAAACAAAACTGGTACAAAAATTTCATTGCGACTTCATTGGAGGAAATTAGAAATTGCCGTTCAGTGCTTCGAGGAAGTTCAGAAGAAACCAGCGGGTTTTTTTTAAATGGCAAGAGCAAAACGCAGAAAAAAATTCTTTGAAGTTAAAATTCCCTTAATAGAAAATCAAACACAACTTTTAGCATATGAACCAAAAGAATTAAACAACAGAATAATAAGATTTGATTTAACACGAATTTTAAGAGGAAAAGGGGCAATCATACAATTTAAAGTAAAAACAGAAGGAGAAGAAATTAGTTCAATTCCGCAGAAAATAAAAATAATGCCTTATTTTTTAAAAAGAGTTGTAAGAAAAGGAACTAATCAGGTTGAAGATTCTCTCTTAACAAACTGCAAAAACGCGCAAATAAGAATAAAACCTTTTTTAGTCACAAGAAGAAAAGTTTCCAGAGTTATTAGAAAAACTTTAAGAGAAAGAGCAAAAAAATTCTTAATAGAATATACAAAAGACAAAACACCTGAACAACTTTTTGAAGAAATATTAAAAAACAGACTGCAAAAACAATTAAGCTCAGAACTCAAAAAAATTTATCCATTAAGTTTCTGCGATATAAGAGTTTTAGAAGTTGAGGAAGAAAATTCATCTAAACAATAAGAAATCTTTTAAACTAAATCTTTCTTATTAAGTGCAGTTCAGACGCTCTAAAAGATGATTAAAAAGATATCTAAAGAATTATCCAATAAAGGAATAAAGAATTATCCAATAAAGGAATATATCACAAAGTAGAAAGAGATATGATAAAAACAAGAAGGAGTGAAATAAACATACCCACAATAAATAAAGATATTGCATATCTTTTAGGAGTTATAGAAGGTGATGGTTCTTTAAGTATAACGAAAAGAAAAAAAGGAGGTTATCATTATCTTCTCAGAGTTTATTCAGGGAGTGAAATCTATATTGATTACATTAGAAACGTGTTAAACAAACTTTTTTCAGTTAATGGAAAGATTAACAAAGATAATAGAAAACAAAATTCATATTATTTAAAGATAGAAAACGCAGGGTTATTTTTTTATTTTGTAAAATTAGAAAGTGAAATTGGAAAGAAGAAATTTGGGAAAATCCCAAAGATAGTTAAAACAAATAAAACTTGTGCACTAAATTATCTAGCAGGATTAGTTGATACAGATGGTTCTGTGTATAATAAAAGAATTCAGCTTAAACAGAAAAGATTTAATTTAATAAAAGGGGTAAGTAAATTATGCGACGAACTTAATCTAAATTGTTCCAAAATAAAAATAAATTATACAAATAAAATTCCTTTTTATTATATAAGATTTGATAATAAACTTCCATTAAGATTGAAGGGACAAAACTTTTTAAAGAATATAACTCTGTCTAATATTAAGCCTGTGTAGCTCAGTGTTAGAGCGGAATATCTGTGACTCTAAAAGGTTAAGATATGCTCAACTGCCTTGTATCTGAGCCAACTACATGTTCAGAAAGCCAGCAGTAGGCCGGGGGTTAGAATCCCTCCACAGGCTTCATACTATCACAGATAGCATTGTATTAATAAGCTAAAGTTAATCAAATTCCAATTAACATAAAAAAATAATGCTTATAATCTTCCTTCCATTCATAAAAAAACAAAATAAAGAATTAACAAACTTACTTAGATACAATTCATTTTCTAACTTCCATAATTCTGTTTATAATTACTCCCTGAATAACAGAGACAGCTATCATAACAAGGCTCAAAATAATAACATATTTTAAAGAGAAATAATAAACCATTAAAGGAATTAATGGAATTTTAATCCCTCTATTATAAAGAAAACAAGCAATTAAACCATAAGACAAACCTTTTGATTTTAAATCAGCTAGCAGAGGATACCACATATAAACTGCTCCTGTTGACAAAACTCCTCCGATAATAACAAAAAACCATTTTTTGATTCCCTTGCTTTTAAGATGTTTTGAAACAAACTTTGGAGTAAAAAAATAATTTGACAAAGACATTAAAATAAAAACAATAAGAAAAATAGGAATAATCTTTTTCAAAATATCAAGAAAAAAATTTGAAGTAGAAATAAATAATTCTGTTTTAAAAAATAATAGAAAAACATAGACAGCAGCTACAGCTATTAAAAAATACCATTTTCCTGAAATTTTTTTTATTTTCATATTAAATTAAAAAAGAAAATTGTAATTAGAGCAACTATTATAGCTAAGAGAAACGCACTAAAATTTCTAATTAAAGCAAACTTTTTTCCCAAAATTACTATTTCTGCAGGAAGCTGGACCATTCCTACAGTAATCCATGCAACTAAAAATGCTGTAACAGCTAAAAAACCAACACCTTGTTTCAAAAGTTCTCCCCCGATAATATAACTAACTACTGGTGTACCAGTAGAAATACTACCAATTAAACTTCCTAACAAAGGATCAAGAAAAGACTCTGTAAAAATTTTTGTATAAAAAGTTTTTGGAATCAAAACAGAAATTAAACTTACAAGTAAGATTGTTCCAAAAATTAAAGGTAACATCTTTCCTAAAGCTCTAACTGATTTTATTACAGCTTGTTTTGAACTTTCATTCATCTTATTCTCTTCTCATTTTTGTTCCACATTTAGGACATTTTTTGTTCATGCAGGGTTGTCCTCTTACTTGCGGTTCTTTATAATCGCATTTTGGACAGACACAATTTCCTCCTGGACCAGCAGCTTTTGGACCACCCATTCTGCCTCTGCCTCCTCCAACAGGAACTCTATTTCTCATTCCACGTCCTAAACCTCTTGGAATTGCCATCTTAAAATCACCTCCTTTTATTCTTATAGCATAACCTTTAATTAATGCTTTAGCTATTTTTTTTCTTGCTGAAATCAAAATCCTAGACAAAGTTGGCTGACTTACTTTCATTTTTTTAGCTGCTTTTTCCTGTCCAACTTCTTCAAGATCAATCCATCGTATAGCTTCTAATTCTTCTTTTGTTAGAACAACTTCTTCTAAATCTCTCAACATAATTCCTGCAGGTTTAAAATAAGTTATTTCAGGATCAAAATAAATTCTTCTGGCTCTAATAGGTCTTGGCATTTTTATTTTTTATTTTATGCTTAAAAAAGAAAAAGAAGTTAAAAAACTTATTTAAGCTCTTTTAGTCTTTTTTGTATTTCTTCCATTTCTTGCTTCAAAGACTTTAAATTTTCTTCAAGCATTTGTTTTTCTTCTTTCTCTGTTATTACTTGTGGTTGTGCAAAAGGTATAAAAACTCTTCTGAATCCTCTGCCAAATCCTCTTCTAAATCCAAGACCTCTGCCAGATCCTGAATTCATAAAACCTGGAGCATTAAATCCTGCACATAAACCCATTCTTCTTCCTGTCATTGGTCCTTCTCCTAATGGTCCTGTTTTATCTCCTCTTGGCATTTTTTCTCCTAGCCATAAAGCTTATTTTAATTTTTCAGGAACCTAAGATTCCTATTATGAATATATATTCATAATACTTTTTAAATTTTTTGCTTTGAATAAGAATTCATAATTATTCTTCTGTTTTTTCAGCTTTCTTGTCTTCTATAAGAATACTAGCAATATCATAAGGAAGATTAGCTATCTGTCCTTTTTCAAAAGGCCCCATTTTCTCCCCATTCATACCAACAAATTCTTCAACATTCTCTTTGAAAATAACAAGAGTATTTTTTTGTTTTTCTTCATTTTCTCCATTCAAAGCATAATCAAGTTCTTTATCAAAATTCTCAACACATTTCATAAGTTCTTCAAAAAATCGTTTCTCAAAATCAATCATATTTTCAAAATCCTGTCTTGAAATTCCTGTCTCTCCTGCAATCAAAACTAAATTTAAAATCTTTTTTCTCCTCCTCAAAACCAATTCCTTAAATAAAGTCCTTGCATTTTCAAGTTGTTTTTTTGTTTTTGTAACAACATCAGAAAAAATTCCTTCCTCTTTGGATGAAATACTCTTTTTATCTCTCAAATATTCTGCAACATCTGAAATAAAATTCTTAGGCAATTTTTGCAACTGTTCAGAATATCTTTCCTTTCTGGAAGCCTCATAAATATCATTATATGTTATCATATTTCAAAAAGTTCTTCAAGATTTTTAATTATTGCTATATTTAATAATTAGAATAAACTATTTATCAAATCTTATCCTTTCTAAAAACTCTTTTCCCACAATTCTACCTAAAGTTCCTTTTCTTGCTTCTTTTTCACAAAAGTGTTTTTCTTTTGGCAGAGAATTATTATACAATAAAACAGGAACCGGGTCTGCTGAATGATCTTTAAGTTTGCAAGGAGTTGAATGGTCTGCTGTTACAGCAATTTTAATATCTTTTGAAGGAGTAAATTTTCTCAAAAAACTAAAGAAATTTTTATCAATATATTCAATCATTTCTTTTTTTTCAATTGGCTTGTTATCGTGCCCAGGCAAATCAGTTTCTTTTAAGTGAATATAAGCATAATCAAATTTCTTGTGATTTTTCTTTATTTCCTTAGCACAGAATTTACATGCTTTTTTCAAACCTTCCCAAAGATTTTCATAAGCATCTAATTTTTTTAAAGCAGGATATTTGAAACTCATTACATCCATGCCACTAGCTTCTGAAAATCCTATCTCAAGAGGCATATAACTTAAAGATATCCATTTTTTGTATTTTTTTAATTTAGGATATTCAATTCCTGCTCCTCTAACAAGCAGATAATTAGCAGGCAACAAACCTTTTTTCCTTCTTTCCTCATTTACTGGATGTTTATTAAGAACTTCATAAACCTTGTCTAAAAATTCATTAACAACATTTGCAGTATACTGAGAATTTTCATCATCATCAGTTGGCTTGCAGTTTTTAATTCTAGAAATACTGCTTGATTTTCCTTGAATATAAGTCATATCATTTGGTAAAATATTATCTGAAAAACCACCACGAAAAACAAGTGCCCCTCTATGTTGAATAGTTGCTTTAAAAACAAAATCAACAGGCATTTTTATTTTATTAATTGATTTAGCAAGTTTTTCTGCTTCAGAATTTGTAAGTGTTCTTCCTGCTCTTCTATCAATAATTTCTCCTTCTTCATTAGTTGTTGCAAAATTAACTCTTAAAGCTAAATCTCCACGAGTCATTTTTATTCCTGCTCCAATTGCTTCTAACTGCCCTCTTGTACTAGAAATCAAATCATTTCCAAAAATAGAAACAATTGCTTCATCAGATTCTGGAATAAACCCTGGTTTAACAGGATATAAAAAACCAAGCTCTCCTCTTGTAGCAAAAAAATCAAGATTTGGAGTATTTGCAGCTTCTAAAGGAGTTTTGCCTTCCAAAAGCTTATGCGGCAAATCACCCATCCCATCAATTATAACTAATATTCCTTTCATATTATAATAGAGAAACACTTGTTTATAAAAATTTATACTCAATAAAAAGCATTATAAATTGCAGTACATTCATAAAAATATGTTTGGAAAATTAAAAGAGAAAATACAAAACTGGACAAAAAAAGTTTCTAAAAAAAACAAAGAAAAAACTGAGAAAGAAATAGAAATACCAAAAAAGTACGATGTTGCTGGACATAAATATGAACCTGACTTAGAAAAAATTTCAGAAATAGAAAGTGAAATTGAAAAAGAGGAGCCAAAACCTGGAGAAAAAGGTTTTTTCAAAAAAATAACTTCAAGAGTTTCAAAAATTAAAATTTCTGAAGAAAAATTCAATATTTATGCTGAAGAACTTGAAATGCTCCTTTTAGAAAATAATGTTGCTTTAGATGTTTCTAAAAAAATTATCAAACAACTCAAAGAAAAAATTGTTGGAAAAGAACTTTTAAAAAAAGAAGTAGAAGAAGAAATCAAAGATGCATTTAAAGAAATAATTAATGAAATTCTCATAGAGCCTTTTGATTTATCTGAAAAAATTAAAGAGAAACTTTCTGACCAAAGTAAAGAGCCTTATGTTATTTTATTTTGTGGCATTAATGGTTCAGGAAAAACAACAACAATTGCAAAAGTTGCAGAGCAGTTAAAAGGGAAAGATGTTTCTTGTGTGATTGCTGCTTCAGATACATTCAGAGCTGCTTCTATAGAACAAATAAAAGAGCATGGAGAAAAAACAGGAACAAAAGTAATAGCAAATGAATATGGAAGTGATCCTGCTTCAGTTGCTTTTGATGCAATAAAATATGCAAAAAAGAATTTCATTGATTGTGTGTTAATAGACACTGCTGGAAGAATGCATACTGCAAAAAATTTAATTAAAGAAATTGAAAAAATATCAAAAGTTGCAAAACCAGATTTGAAAATTTTTGTAGGAGAAAGCATTACAGGAAACGATGCAATTGAACAAGCAAAAAGTTTTGACTGGGCAATAGGAATAGATGGAATAGTTTTAACAAAAGCAGACATAGACGAAAAAGGCGGAACTGCATTAAGTGTTGGCTATATAACAAAAAAACCAATTCTCTACCTCGGCACAGGACAGGCTTATGACAAAATTGAACCTTTTGATAAAAAGAAATTTGTTAAGAGACTTGGATTATAAATGAATTTTTCTGCAGTCATTGCGATTTCATTGGAGGAAATTAAAAAACTTCAATCTTGTGAAAGTTGAAGTTCCAGGAATTTTAATTCCTGAGTCGCCGTTCAGTATTTAGAGGAAGTTAAAAAGAAACCCGCTGGTTTCTTTTATTTGACAAGGAAAAATTTATTAAGAGACTTGGATTATAATTAAAAAATGACAAATCTGATAAAAACCCTATTTCAAGCAGGAAGACAAACAGGACTGGAAATAAAAGAAATAGAAAAGCAGATTCAACAACAAAAAAAGCACTCCTCTTATTATGAAAGGAAAAATCTGGAAACTGATGAGATTGTAACAATTCTTAAGATTCCCTCAATTTACATGAAGAACTTAAAAAACCAGTATAATTCAAAACCACAACTTTATTAATTCTCTATGAACTAGTTCTATTAGGTTAATAGGTCTAGCCCAAACATTAGGACAAGTTGCCTTAGCTCCACAATGACATTTTTCATCTCTTTCCATAATAATCTAAAGAAGCAATAAATTTTAAAGTTACCGTCTCATAGGATTTAATATAAAATGCTAGAAAAATTAGGAGAAGTGTTAAGAAAAGCAACAAACAAAATAGCTAATGCTATATTCTTAGATAAAAATCTTGTTGATTCTGTTGTCAGAGATTTGCAAAGAGCTATGATTGAAGCAGATGTAAATGTGTCTTTAGTTAAGGATTTAAGTGATAAAATAAAAAAAACTGCATTAGATGAAAAAATAAAAGAAATAGACAAAAAAGAACATATAATAAAACTATTACATGATGAGTTAGTTGAAATTCTTGGAGAGCATAAACAATTAGCTTTACAAAGCAAAGAACAAAACAGAATTATACTCCTTGGTTTATATGGAGCAGGAAAATGTGTTCATTCAGAAAGTAAAATCCAGCTGGGAAATGGAGAGATAATCAAAGCAAAAAAATTATATGAAAGATATAAAGATTTAGAAGAAAATATAGAGGATGGAAAAATAATCAACATACAAGATAAAAGATTACAGATCCCATCATTTAATCCTAAAACTTTAAAAATTGAGAATAAAAAAGCGACTTATTTATGGAAATTAAAAAAAGATGAATTGATTGAAGTCAAAATTGGTAATGGAAATGACTCTTCAATTAAAGTAACACCAGAGCATCCCTTTTTTGTCCTAAAAAATGGACAAATCACTCAAATAAGGGCTGATGAGTTAACAAAAGAGGATTTCATATCTATTCCCAATAAAATAGAAATAGAAGGGAAAACAATAAATTTATTCGATTATATAAAAAATCTCAATTTAGAAGCTTATTTAACCCCCAAAGAAGCTAAACAAAATATCTTAAAAAAATACAATTCAATAAAGGAGGGATACAGTAATTTAAAATATAAAAAAAATTATAGTTACCTTACCTCAATTATTAACAAAGGAAGAATACCAATAGAATTTATAGAAAAAGAAAAATATAATTTCTTAAGATTAAAACATGTAAAGAGTAGTAAAATAATATCTTTTCCCCTTCATCTAACTCAAGAATTGTCAGAATTTATAGGATATGTCATAGGTGATGGTTATATTAGCGAAAGAAGTATACATATATCAAACGAGGATATTGAAATAATAAATAGAATTATTGAGCTATCCAAAATTATTTTTAATTTAACTCCTACTTTAACAAAAGATAAGAGAAGTAAAAATCTTTACTACATTAGATTAAATTCAGTTACTTTAGTTAAAATATTACAGAAATTTGGATTTAACGTAGGAAAGAAAGGAAGAAATCTTGAAATCCCAAAGCAGATAATGCTTTCAAATAATGAAGTAATTAGGTCATTCATAAAAGCTTATTTTGATTGTGATTCTTCACCAAGCAAAAATAAGAGGTATATAGAAGTATCATCAGAAAGCTACATAAATCTACAACAAATGTCCTTACTCCTTAGAAGACTTGGAATATTATCATCTATATCTAAAAAGATTATTAATAATATTTCTTATTGGACATTATATATTAAAGGAAAATATGCTGAGATTTATTCTGAAAAAATAGGATATTTGATAAATTACAAACAAAAAATAACAGAAAAGTATAATCAGATTGGAAAGATACAAGGAGCAGGGAATCAAGACATGATTCCTTTAGGAAATTCATTAAAAGCATTAAGGTTTGCTCTTGGTTTCTCAATAGGAGAAATACAAGAAAATGCGGTTTATAGCTATGGAATATATGAAAAAAAAGGATTGATCTCAAAAGAACAATTGAAAAAACTCCTATTATATTACAGAATGAAAAAAGAAGGAGTTTTTTTGGGTATCTTAAATGATATCTCAAATAATATATCCATATCAAATAAATATTCATATAGGGCAGTTAATGGTATTTTAAAACATTTGAAACAAGAAGGATTTGTAGAAAAAGGAATTAAAAATTCTCTAACTGAAAGAGGAATGCAATATTTACAAATTATACATAAAAGTAAATTAGAGCCTCTGTTAAAATCTTTTGAACTTCTTTCATCTTCTAATATTTGTTGGACTCCAGTAAAAGAGATTAATCATATTAAAAATGATGAAAAATTTGTTTATGATTTAACAGTGGAAGATAATCACAGTTTTTTGGCTGATGGAATAGTTGTGCACAATACAACAACAATTGCAAAAATTGGAAATTATTACGCTAAAAGAGGGCACAAAGTTGCTCTTGTAGGATTGGACACACATAGACCAGCAGCTCCAGAACAATTAAAACAACTTGCAGAAAAATATAATTTAAATTGCTTCATAGATGCCAAAGAAAAAAATCCAATAAAAATCTGGAAAAAGTTTGAAAGAGAACTGAAAGATTATGATTTAATTCTTATTGATACAGCAGGTAGACACACTTTAGACAAAGAGCTAATTAAAGAGATAAAACAACTAGAAAAAACAATAAAACCAACTGAAAACATCCTAGTTATGCCTGCAGATATTGGGCAGGCAGCACACCAACAAGCTTCTCAATTTAAAGAAGCAGTAAATATCTCTGGAGTTATAATAACGAGAATGGACTCAACTGCCAAGGCAGGAGGAGCTTTAACAGCTTGTAATGAAGTGAAGGCTCCTGTTTATTTTATAGGAACAGGAGAAAAAGCAAATGACATAGAAGAATTTAATCCAGAAAATTTTCTCTCAAGACTTCTTGGTATGGGTGATTTGCAGTCCTTGATTGAAAAAATAAAATCAGCAACAGGAGGAAAAAAACAAGAAGCTATGCAAAAGCGGCTTCAGGAAGGAAAACTTTCTATTGAAGATGTTATAGAACAAGTTAAATCAATGGGCTCTATGGGAGGTTTAGATAAAATAAAAAACATGGTTCCTGGTTTTGCGAACATAGAAAAAAAGGTTCCTGAAAATCTCTTAGAAAATCAAGAAGCTAAAATTTCAAAATGGGAGCATATAGTTAAATCAATGACACCAGAAGAAAAAGAAAATCCAGAGCTCTTGGAAAAAGAAACTTCCCGCATTGCCAGAATAGCAAAAGGAGCAGGAGTTCATGGAAGTGATGTTCGTTCTTTATTAAAACAATACAAAATGCTTAATGAAATGATTAAAGAAGGCATGTCTGGTATGAACCCAGAAAAAGCCATGTCACAAAAGCAACTTATGAAAATGGCTAAGAAGTTTATGAAAGGAGGGAAATTTCGGCTATAAAGAAATTTCAAAATGAAATTTTTTAATTCTTCTTGCAAAAAAAATTTATTAGAGATAACAAAAAATTTCAAAGATAAAAAAATTATTGTTATTGGAGATCTAATTCTTGACCATTTTATCTACGGAAATTCTGTGAGAATTAGTCCAGAAGCACCAGTCCCAGTTGTAAAATTAGAAAATGAAATTTATACTTTAGGGGGAGCTGCAAATGTTGCAGCAAATATTTCTTCTCTTGAAGGAAAAGTGACTCTTTTTGGAAGTATTGGAAAAAATTTTGCAGGAGAAAAATTCAAAGAGATAATTAAAAAAGAAAATATTCATTTTATCCCCTTTTATAATAAAAAAACAACACAAAAAACAAGAATAATATCCAATGGCCAACAAATTACAAGAATAGATGATGAAGAAATAGCTCCTAAAAAAATAAATTTAAAAGAACATTATGAGATGATAAAAAATTCAGATCTAATAGTTATTTCAGATTATGCAAAAGGGGTAGTAAATTCGTCTTTAATAAATTACTTACGTGCTACAGGAAAAAGAATAATTGCAGACCCAAAACCCAAAAATATGAATAGCTATAAAGATATTTACCTAATTACCCCAAATAAAGAAGAATCTATACAAATGATTTCTCAAAATTTAGATTATAACTCACTAAAAGATATTCATTATGCAGGAAAAAAATTAACAGAGGATTTAAACACAAATATAATTATTACTCGTGGAAAAGAGGGAATGAGTATTTTTAATAAGGGGGTTCATGACATACCTACAAAGGCAAAAAAAATTTTTGATATTACTGGAGCAGGTGATACAGTCATTTCGGCAATTGCTCTATCTTTAGCTTCAAGTGCTAACTTAAATCAATCAGCAGAAATTGCAAATTACGCAGCAGGGATAGTTATAGCCAAACCAGGAACTGCAAAAGTAACTCTTAAAGAACTTCAATCTTCTATTTATAACCAAAAATAATTTATACTATTCTTTGGTGCTATATAAATCAAAAATTTGAATTTTAAATAAATAAAATGAAGAAATTAAAAACATTAAAAGAAGCATTACCTATTATAGAGAAAATAAGAGAGCAAAATAAAAAAATTGTAACCACAAATGGTTCTTTTGATATAATTCATCCTGCACATATTAGAATTTTTGAAAAAGCAAAGAAAAGAGGAGATATATTAATTGTTCTATTAAATTCAGATTCCTCAATAAAGAAAAACAAAGGGGAGGGGAGACCAATACTCAATCAAAAAGATAGGGCAATAATACTCTCAGGAATTCAATACATAGATTATATAATAATCTTTGAACAAGAAACTCCCTTAGAAATATTAAAAAGAATAAAACCAGACATACATGTAAAAGGAGGAACTTTTATAAAGAAAAGAATAAGTCAGGAAAAAGAATTATTAAAATTATGGAACGGGAAATTTATAACTTTTCCAATTGAAAAAGGATATTCAACAACGAATATAATAAATAAAATCTTGCAAAATAATCATGACACAAAAAACCTTAATACAACAAGGAGCTGAAGCAAAAATCATTTTAGATAAAAAGAATAATATCATTATCAAAGACAGAATTCCAAAATCTTATAGATTAAAAGAACTTGATGAAACAATCAGAAAACGAAGAACAAAAGCAGAAAAAAAACTTTTAACAAAAGCAGGCAAAATAATAAATTCACCAACTCCTCAAGAATCAAAAGATAAGACAATTATAAAAATGCTTTTTATCGACGGCAAAAAACTTTCTGAACATCTAGATGATTTTTCTTTAACAAAACAAAAACAAATTTGCGAACAAATAGGAAATCAAGTAGCAAAACTTCATGATGAAAATATAATTCATGGAGATTTAACCACAAGCAATATGATTTTCGTGCCATCGGCATTTGAGACTCCTGCTCGCTCACTCTCGCAGATTGATAATTTAGATGCTAATAACAAAAACTCTCAACAAACTAAAACTTTAACAAAATCTAAATCAATAAGTGAGCGAAGCGAACCTATAATCTTCTTCATAGACTTTGGCTTAGGTTTTATAAGTAGGAAATATGAGGACAAAGCAGTTGATATCCATTTATTGCGTCAAGCACTTGAATCAAAACACTTCAAAAATTGGAAAACACTCTATGAACAATTCCTTAAAGGTTATAAAAAATCAAAAGATGCTAAAAAAACATTAAATCAATTAAACAAAGTAGAAAAAAGAGGAAGATATAAACATTAATCTTTTCTCTTTACTTTTTCTGGAAAATTCAAAACATACCAAACTCTAAATCTTTCAAAGTTATGATTAACCTTAGCATCTTCTATTAACTCCAAATCATTAGGCTCTTTATGCAATTTATCTCTTATAAGATGTCTTTCTGTATCACACCAATATTTCTCCAAAGAATTATAATGCTTTAAATCACGGGGCTGATAACAATCAAAAGATTTCATTTCTTTTAAATCCATACCTTTAATAATTTCTAATAAAATTTTTTCCTTTTCACAATTAACTAAACATTCTTCTTCAGAAGTTAACTGCGCTGGTTTCATAATCTTAATCAAGAACAGTAGTATAAATATTTTTCCAAACAAAAAATCAGTTTAGTAAGAGCACCATAAGAATATTATATATCTTGATATTTATAAGAAAATATTATCCTCATTAAAAAAATAAATAGCCCCACTCGGATTCGAACCGAGGTCACAGCCTTTCCATCATTTGACTTAGTTATTAAATCTCCTGTCCAAAGGGCTGTATCTATAGTCTTCTATGTACTTTTTACAGCACAAAAGAATTTGACCGCTAGACTATGGGGCTATCAAGTTTCCACATCTTAATTTTTTTAAGATGCCTATCATTATTGAACCCTATTAGTTTTAAAAACTTTCTTAATTCAGATTTTTTAGTAATATAAATATCCCTACTACTAATTTTTGAACAATTAATACCAATACTCAATAGAGAATTTCTAACACCTCTAAGTAAATGTTTATTATAATTAGTAAAACAAAATTGATAGGAGTTCTGATTTTTTAATTTATAAGTTTTTGGAATATATAACAAAAGACAGAAATTATTAAATATATTTATTATTGCTCACAGATATGGCCTGGGAATATTTCTTAGTCAAGAGAATAAAGGGGAATTATATATATGTCCAAGGCAATAATAATATCAATAAAATCTGGTTTCATAAACAATTAGATAAAACACCAGTTAGAATAAGAGCAAAACTTGAAGAAAGAGCTAATATGCATATAGCATCAACAATAGAAGAGATGGATGAAGCAGGAAAGTTCATCAAGAAATATAATGAAAATATATTAGATAAATTTGAAGCTAACTAAAAAAACTCTCATAAAAAACTTCTCTGTTAATGTCCTGCTTTTTTGGAATAAATCTAAAAATTCTCTTAAAACCCTTTTCTTTACCTTTTTCTCCTATTAAAGCAGCTGCCAGTTTTCTAAGTTCTCTACTCCCCTCTGAATTAGGTTTATAATCTGCAAAAGGAACCAATTCAGACAGAGCTTTAAGACAATTAATATCATAAGGCAAAACTGCAAGAACAGGAACTTCTGCAATCTTTTCAATTTCATTAAGAGAAATATCAAAATTTTTATTATTAACTTTATTTAAAATTAAACCATGTATTGAAGTTCCTCTTTGCTTAGCTTCTTTAATTGCTTTTATTGTAGTACTCAAAGAAGGATAATCTGGAGTTGTTACAACAAACAAAGAATCAGAAGCAAGCATAACTGCAAGAGTTTCTTCATTCAGGGCAGGAGAAGAATCAAATAAAATAACATCATATTTATTTTTAAGAAATTTAATTCTATTTTTCAAAGCAAAATTATTAACTCTCGAACTATCAAAAACAGAAGCAGGTATTATATCAAAATTTCTTAATGAACAAATTGCATCACTTGGATTAACTTTTCTTGTTAAAACATGGTGTAAACTAATCTTAGGATTTATAACATTAAGATGAAAACCCAAATTAGGAGCAGAAAGATTTCCATCAACCAACAAAACTTTTTTATCAAAATTTGCAATAGAAGCGCCTAATCCAGCAACAATAGATGTCTTTCCAACACCCCCTTTAAGACTTATAATACCTATGCTTTTCCCCATAACTAAGAAAAACTATTATAATTTAAATATCTTTCACTAATCAAACATAGCAAAATTTAAAAGCCCACAATATTTTTCTAAAAGATGGTTCAGAAAAAAACAACAAAAAAAGTAAAAAAACAAAAACCAACAGAAAAAGAACTAGAGAAAAAAATAGTTGAATTAGCTAATAAAGGATTGACAGCTGAAAAAATCGGAGAAACATTAAAAAAAGAAGGGATACATATAAAAGAATATAATAAAAAAATATTAAGAATTTTAAAAGAAAAAGGAAATTATGTTAATCCAGATATAAAAAATCTTGAAAACAAATTAGAAAAAATTCAAGAACATTGTAAAAGCAACAAACAAGATAAAAGATCTATAAGAGAAAAAGACAGAATTTTTGCAAAACTAAGAAGACTCAAAAAATATTTTAAAAAATAATTAATTTCTTTTAAAAATGGAAAAAGAGGAAAATTTAGAATTTAGAATCAAGAATATAACAAAAGAATTTTTAGAAAAATCAAAGAATAAAGAGATTCAAATAATAAGTCATTTTGATACAGATGGAATTACTTCTGCTGCCATCATGATTCAAACATTAAAGAAATTAGATAAACCATTCTCTTTAAAAATTGTCAAAAGAATTGAAGGAAACTTTATTGAAAATCTTTCTAAAGATAAACTAACTCTCTTTTTAGATTTAGCATCAGGAAGCTTAGATGAAATTGAAAAGACAAATTTAGAGAATGTTTTTATAATAGACCACCATGAAGTAATCAGAGAAATACCAAAAAATGTAAGAATGGTAAATCCTATGATTAATGGAAAAGAAAAAATAAGCAGTTCTGGATTAACCTATTTATTCTGTAAAGAGATAAATCAAGAAAACAGAAAATTTGCCAAACTTGCAGTTTTAGGAATGATAGGGGATTCTTTAGAAAAAAATATTGAAAAATTAAATAATGAAATTTTAAATGACGGAGATTTACAAAGAAAAAGAGGGCTTCTTATCTATCCTTCAACCAGACCTTTGAACAGAGTTTTAGAATATTGCTCTGCACCCTATATCCCCGGAGTTACAGGAAATGCAGAAGGAGTAACTGAACTACTAAGAGAAGCTGGACTGAACGGAAGTAGTTCTAATGGAAAATGCAAAAGTTTAATAGAACTCAATAAAGAGGACATGTCAAAATTAGTAACTGCAATAATGCTAAGAAATCCAAAAGCAAAAAACAATTCAATAATAGGAGATATTTTTTTAATAAAAATCTTCAATAAATTAGAAGATGCAAGAGAACTTAGCGCAATAATAAATGCTTGTTCAAAACTAGGAAGAAGTGATTTAGCACTCCAGTTCTGCATGGAAATTTCAAAAGCAAAAAAAGAAGCAGAGCATATTCATGTAAAATACAAACAATTAATAATATCTGCATTAAAATTTGTCTCAGAAACAGAGAAAATAACAGGAGATAGATTTATTATAATAAATGCAAAAGACAACATAAAAGACACAATAATAGGAACAATAGCAAGTATTCTCTCAAATTCTTCAATATACACAGAAGGAACAATTATAACAACCATGGCATATTATGAAGATAAAATAAAAGTTTCAGCAAGAAAAGTAGGAGAAGATGAAAGAAACATAAGAGAAATCTTAAATAGTATTGTAAAGAAAATTGGAGGAGAAGTTGGAGGTCACAAAAATGCTGCAGGATGCATGATTCACAAAGAAAAAGAAGATGAATTTATAAAAACCTTAAAAAAGAATTTAGAAATTGAACTTGTAAAAGTTTAATTATGCAAGTTTTATCCAGAAAAAAATATCATAACCTTTAAAACTGCGATTTTTCTTCATAAATTATGGAAATAGAATCTGGAGACATAGTTATATGCACTGTTGAAAAAATAGTTGGAACTATGGTTTTTGTAAAAGTGCATTTAGCAGGAAAAGAACTTGAAGGAAGTATTGTGATAAATGAAATAGCTCCAGGAAGAATTCGTAATCTAAGAAGTTATGTTGTTCCAAAAAAAAGAATAGTCTGCAAAGTTTTAAGAATTTCTCCCAGGGGAAATATAGAATTATCCTTACGAAGAGTAACTCAAAAAGAAAAAAAAGAAGCATTAGAAAGAGAGAAAAAAGAAAAAAGTTACATAAGTATATTAAAAAGTGTGTTAGGAAAAGAAGTAGAAGAAACAATAAAAAAAATAGAAAAGGAAAAAGAAATCTTTGATTTTTTTGAAGAAGTTAAGGAGAATCCAAAAATATTAGAAAAATTAATCAATAAAGAAGACGCAAAAAAAGTTTTAGACATTTTAAAAACACAAAAACCAAAAAAAATTTCTATAAAAAGAGAAATCTATTTAACATCCACAAAACCAAATGGATTAGAATTAATAAAAAATATTTTAGGAAGCATAAAGGATGTTGAAATAAAATATATTTCTGCAGGAAAATACTCTATAAAAGCAGAATCAGACAACCCTAAAGACGCAGATAAAAAAATCAAAGAAACTACCTCAAAAATTGAAAAAGCATCTAAACAAAAAGGGCTTTCACTGAATGTAAAAGAAAAATAAATTTACTATAAAAAAGTAGGACAAAAGGTTTAAATAGACATTTTTGAAACTAAGAACATGATGGAAGAAGAAAATCAAAAGACATTAGAAAAAGCATATTTTCCAATTGTGCTTGGAATAATTTTTGATCCTGAAACAAAAAAAATACTTATTGGAAAAAGAAAAAAAGATGAAGAAATAGAAAATTTAACGTGGGCATTTCCTGGAGGCCGCCCAGAACATGGAGAAGAATTAGAAGAATCAATTAAAAGAGAAGTAAAACAAGAAACTGGTTATGATGCAGAAAGTCTTGGTGTAATATTTGCAAAAACCTATCCAGAAAAAAGAGATTTATTAGCGATTTATTTTTTATGTGAGATAATTAAAGGAGAGGAAAAAGTAGGTGAAGATTTTGAAGAACTTAAATGGGTCAACCCAGAAGAACTTGAAAATTATTTTACAACTTCATTCCATCCAAAACTTAAAGAATACATTCTCAACTTAAAATAATTTTGATTGTTTCTCTTCTAACAATGCCTCTCCATAAACACCATCATAACCTGGCTTGACTTTAATCTTACCCTCTCTGTTTTTCAAAATCATCTCAACTAATTTATCATTTAAATTAATTCTTAATAATTTTTCTTTAGAAACATTCAGCAAAACATTGAACTCATTTCCAAATTCTTTTATCAAAGAATCATAAATTTCCCAGTTTTTTTTGCTTTGTAAACTTCCTCCATAAACTAAAACAATTAGCTCATGTAAAGGAAGAAGTTTGTAAAAAAATTTTGCACTTTTTGGTTTAAAATTCTCTGGATTTCCTGCTAAGAATTCAACTCTGTTTTCTACTCCTCTTGTCAAAGGATTTCCACAAATAGGGCAAATATAATTAAGCTCTTTTGCTTCATTCGGAGAACAAGAAAAATTACAATTTCTGTGTCCATCCCAATGGTATTTTCCATAGGCAGGCTCTGTTTCAATTGTTCCAATAAAATCATTTTCTCTAATTTGTCTTATAATTTCTTTATATGAATTTGTTTTTTTGAAAATAGTTGTTTCTCTTCCTAATCTAAATGGCCAGTGAGAGTGAGCATCTGAAAAACTAACAATTGAAATATTATTCTCTGTCAGCTCTTTAATTTTCCAATTCATTTCAGGGTCTGAATTACCACACCAAACAGGAATGCCGTTTCTTCTAATATAAATCACATGATTTGGAACTTGAACACAATAAACATAATCATTATACTGAATCCATTTCTCTTTATAATTCCATTTTTTAATAGTAGAGGGAATAACTGTATGAAGATTTTCTTTAATAAAATAAACATTCCAAGAATCTTTAGATTGTTTATAACCTTTTGATTTTGCTACTGGAAGAGAGTTTATGGATGTTCCTTTTTTATTATGTAATTTATAATATGCAGACATTCCTAATTTTAAAGCTACTTCTTGTAAATCATCTCTTAATTTTTTAGAGATAGTTGTTGCAGAAAGACCTTTGTTATTTCTTCCATATCTATGGCCATCTCCCTTAATATAATAATCAAAAAAAAGTTGAAGCAATTCCTTAGAAAGAGATTTAATCTCTAAAGGGATATATTTATCTCCAGATTTTCCAAACTGATCTAGATATTTAAATAATTGAAAATCTCTTACTCTAAGAATATTTTTATCAAGATAAGGTCTGTATCCAAAACCCTCTAAAATCTTTTTCATTTCCAAAAGAACATCTTTTTTATCATTAAAAATATAAACCCCATAATCTCCATTCTTTCCCTGATGTGTACATCCTTCGGCAATCCAAAAACCAAAAAATCTCAACCACTCTTTAATTGGAAATTTCTTAATCTCTTTGTTTCTCTCACCTGAGTAATATTTGCTTCCATGCTTAATTCTCACTTTTGGTAAAACAAAATATTTTTGATTTTTCCCTCTCCAGTTCCCATCCTTCTTAAACCTTTTTGATTTATTGAATAATAACTCTGCCTTTTTCAGAGAAAAATTTGGTTTCTTTCTAAAATCACAGTGGCTATAAAACAGCTTATGATTAGGGGTAACTAAAAGATTTACTCTCTTAGTTTCTAATTTATACATTTTACCTTTATATTTTCTTTTAAAAATATTAAGAGGCTTTTGAAATTCAATATTATAATTTTCTGGATCAAGTGTACAAATATTATCAGATTTATTTACATCTTTAAAAAATTTCCAACCTTTCTCTGTTAAAATCTCTGTTTTAGAATCATAACATGAGATCCCGGTTTCAATTGCATGAATATTTTCAACTTGTTCTCCAAAAGCTTCTTTTAAACTATCAAATCCTGTTTGGCTTCCGAAAATACCAAACCAGGGAGTCCAAATGTGAGCAGGGATTATTTCAATGCTTTCAGAGATAGCCATCATATCTTTAACAAAATCTTCACATGAAATTTTAAAAATAGGCCTGCCATCATAATCTCTTCTTCCTCTTTTATCAAAATAAGAATTTATCTTCTCAGCAATTTCAATTGAAGGAACAAGCAATACAAGATGAACTCTTCTTCCTTTTCCTCCTTGAGAATACATCAAAGAAATTTCTCCTGTAATAATAAACGGAAAACCTGTTGCAGAATCAAGGTAAAAACCATTTCCATTATCAATTAATTTATCCTTAATCTCTTTAAACCAAATTGGATGAGTAAAATCTCCAGTACCTAATAAGTTAAGCCCTTTAATTTTCGCCCACTTAGTTAAATTCTCAAAAGTAATATTTTTGCTACAAGCTCTAGAAAATCGTGAATGTATATGAAAGTCAGAAAAGATTACATCTTTATTTGTTAAATTATCCATCTAAAAAGAAAAATAAACATAAATAAAAAGATTATTGTCTCTTTCTTTTTTTAGCCGCAACTCCACCACCAATTACAGCAGCTAAAACAACTACACCAATAACAATCCACAACCAAGTTAAATCTTCTTCTTCACTTATAGGCTCTTCTTCACCTTCGCCTGTAGAAGTAGTTTCTTTTTCAGCTTCCTCTTGTTCTGTTTCTTCTGTTATTTCCTCGTGTATTGACTTAATTGTCAAATCTGCTTTGCCATCAACAATATCATTTAATGTCACAAGAATATCATAATAACCATCTCCTGTAACATCAAATCTTCTTGAATCTCCTATTGCAAGATTTGCTTCTTGAAGCTCAGAAGAAATTTCTAATTTTACTGTCTCGCTACTTACCTCCTTAACTCCAACATGATGATCTTCTCCTTCAACTTGGACTCTTATTCTCTTGTTTACTTGAATTTGGCTAGTATATCCGTTTTGAAATTGCTCTTGAGTTATTGCGTGGGTTGACCATGTTGTTCCCGTAGTTCCGCTTGTTCCTCTATCTCTATTAGATGAGGTTTCACTTACAATATATTTTGCAGTAGTACTATTTGTTCTTCCAAACCAATCTGTCGCTTTACACGTGAATGTAAACCCAAGAGATGTAGTATGCTCCTGTGTTCCTGTTCCTGAATCTGAATCAGTTTTAGTTGAGGTTGAATTAACTCCTCCAACATTATCACTTGCTGAACATGAACAATCTAATGCATCTCCTTTATTCACATCATTACACGATGCGCTAACTGTTGGTCCTGCTCCATCAATTGTGGTTGTAGAAGAATTGAAAGGTAATGCAGTATAATTAAGAGCTCCTGAGCTATTTTCCAAAGCTGTAATATTTGCCTGGATTGTTGCTCCATCTGTTTGCATACTTGAATTTATTGTGAAATTTATTGTTAAATTCATCTCATGTGTTATATTCTTATCTATAGCTATAATATATGGAATTCCATTAAGCGAGGCATTAGAAAATATCCAAGTACCATTTGTGATAGTAACCCTTGTTATATTATTTCCCACTGCACTAGTTCCAGTATTATTTATTGTTATATTATGTAACAAAGTTGGACTTTCTGTTCCATTTGCTGCAGTTGTGTTAGAAATATTAAAAACAAGAACTGTTATGTTAGTTCCATTTTGAACATAAGTGGTTGTTACTTTATTATAAAAATCTGCAACTACAAAACTTCCTAAAAAAATTGTTAATGCTATTCCAAAAATAAAAATCCCTATCAAAAGCTCTTTTGAATATTTTTTTTGCTCCATCTCCACCTCTTTAATATTAAATTATAGTTAATATAAAAAACTATCCTTTATAAATGTTTTTTTTTAATTACAAAAATTTATAAATTAATTTTCTAAAATAATCCAATGGAAAAGAATAAAGAAAGAACTCTCGTCCTAATAAAGCCAGATGCCATGGCAAAAAAACTTGCAGGAAATATTATTTATGATATTGATAATCTTGGATTAAAAATGATTGGCTTAAAACTTGTGAATGTTCAAAAAGAACTTGCAGAACAACATTACAGTGAACACAAAAACAAGCCTTTTTTTGAAGAATTAATAAAACACATTACAGGAGAATTACATGGAAATGAAAATGTCATTGCAATTATATATAAAGGAGAAAACGCAATTCAAAAAATAAGAAACCTTGTTGGAGAAACAAATCCTGACAAAGCAACTCCAAATTCCCTTAGAGGAAAATACGGAAGAATTCACAGCATAACAAATTGCCATGAAACAGTAATTCATGCTTCTAACAGCGTCGAGAGTGCAGAAAGAGAAATCACACTTTGGTTTAACAAACAAGAATTAGTTGAATAGTTTTTACGTTTCAAAAACTCAAAAAAAATTGCAAATCCCTTAGTTTAACGAATAAAAAATATACCCTTGTGATCGGCAAACTCGGGTTTGATTCCTCGCGGGGAACACTGATAAAAAACAGGCCTGATGAAAAAGATAAAAAATTAGTTATAGAGGGTATAATAAAAGATCTTATAATTTTACCAACATTAATCTCATTAGGTTATCCTCTTACAATAACTGCATTATTGATTTATGGCAGATTTAATTATTCTACTATCCTATTAGATACTTACACAAGATAAATTTATTAATAACATTTCTCACCAGTTTAATTAATTAAAAACTTACTAATTATTCATCTCTAACACCAGACTCTGTAAGATAAAAAACTGTTTCATTATCTGGCAAATTCGGAGAGTCAATTAACTTTGCAACTCGTGAATCTTTTTTTCCTCTTCTTAAATACATTCTGTATGTGGAGTTATGAACAATAAAACCATTAGCCATATAATTCTCCTTTTTAGGAACAGAAAAATCATAAAATAATTCTTTTCCTTTATTTTCAGAAACTGATATCTTTCTAATTTTTTCAAATCTTATATCTGAATTTAATAGTTTAAATATAAATTCAATTTTCTGTTTTATTTGTCTATCATTTACTCTACTATTCATGAGAGCATTATGTGCTTTTTTTAACTCCTCCCCATTTATCCATTTATAAGAAGAGGGTCTAGACTTAATGATTAAAGAGGGTTTTAACCCAACACTTTTAAGAAGTTCTAAAATCTCGTTTCTTTGAATAGGCATCATTTCTTTTTGATATGTCTTATTAACATGCTTTATCCATTTTAATAATTGCTTCTGTTTACTTTCAGCACTAAAACCAATCTGCAAATAATCCTTAACGCTCCGATCTCTTATTGAAAGATTTGAAATTTTTTTCTTACCACCATCAAATCTCAAAAAACTTCTGATTCCAAATCTCAGCAAAAATAATTGCAAATATCTTAAAATTAGTTTTTCTTTTTGAGCAATTGTTATTTTTGGTCTTTTTTTATTGACATGCCCTTCTGCATCAATAAAGCCCTTGATAAAACCTGCTACCACATCTTTCTTGGATTTAGCAACATAATCAAAAATATCCGGAAGAATAAGTCTAAAAAAATCAGCAATTTCTTTTGAATTAATATTTAAAGTAAAACAATTTTTATTTTTCATTTTAGAAATCTTTCCCTGAATCCTAAATGTTTCTGAAAAGAGTTTATTGTAAAATTGTAAAACCCCCTCCCTTTCATCTCTAAATCTTAAACCTCTTGCCTCAAAATTTCCATCACCAATAAAATAGCCACAAATTTGTGCTAACCGAGGATTTAAAGTTTCAGGAATCATAATATTCTGATGTTTATAAGTATAAAAAGGAACAACCTGTAACTGAAGATTATTTGCAAAATGCTTTTTTAAAGCATCAAAAACTTTAATATTTGTAGGATATGACTGATTTAAAACCCTTCTAAACTGCCTTGAAGTTATCCCCACTTTCTTGCATATTTCATTTCTTGAAATATTTCCTTTTCCAAGCTCCTCTGAAATTAATTTTCCCTCATCTTTAGATATTTTTCCAATTCTTCTTAAATTTAGAGTCGGCAACTCCTGCTCTTCTCCCCCTATCTCAATTCTTCCTGCATGAGCAATAAAATCCCCCTCTCTCAAATCTTTGGCTTCTTTTTCAATAATAGAAAAATTTTCTATTGAAAAAAATCTATGGAGAGGAGAACACTTTATTTGATTTGTTGTTTTAATATTGTAAATTTTTTTGATGTCTGGATTGATAAAAGTTTTTTCAGAGCCTGCTTGTTCAAAGCTTAATTTATTTAAATTTCCAGAAATAACATTATTCTTACTAATATTTTTAATTTCCCTTATACTTCCATCAGCTAATTGAATTAAACTATCTCCTGTTAAACAAGCGTGTCCCACAATATTCCCCCCAATTGCAGTTGTAGGATCTCCAAACATCTGCGCAGGATTTGCCATTACTTGATTTGTAACATAAACTGCAAGATTGTGCTGTTCAGCAAGCCTCATTAAATTATGAAGATATTTATTCAATTTTTGCTGCCTGTCTGCTAATTGTCCTCTTCCTGAAAACTCTGCTCTAAAATGTGCAGTTAAAGAATCAACAATTAATAATTTAATTGGTTCTCCTTGTTTAACCATTTCAGAGATTTTTTCTAAAAGCAAAATTTGATGATCTGAATTAAAAGCTCTTGCAACTAAAATATTTTTCAAAACTTTTTCTTGATTGGCTCCTAAAATTTCAGCAATTTGTTTTATACGCGCTGGTCTGAAAGTTCCTTCTGTATCAATAAAAACACACTTTCCATTTGCACCACCTTTTTCAACAGGCAATTGAACATTAACAGCAAGAGTTAAACCAAGCTGAGTATTATGCATCATTGTAGGAAGATTGCCCCCAATAAAAGAATGCCCCTCTGGAACAACAAAGTCATAAACATAATCATCATAATCAATAACTTCAACACTCTCCACAACATCCCAATTAAACATCTTTATTTCTGAAATAATTTCCAAAGCCAGGTAAATCATATCAACCCTGGTTTTTAATTCATTAAAAATAAGATTCTTTAAAATCTCTTTTTTTGAATTAGGAATATTTCTATGATAATAATTTCTTATGCTTTTTTTCTTCAGGCCCATATCTTCTGCCAATGAACTAAAAGCAAAAGGCAAACTAGGATAGATTTCATTTAAAATTTCCTGGCTAAATTCTTCATCTTCGAGTTTCTTTAAAATATGAACAAATCTGTCTTTCTGTTTTTCAAAAACATCTTCTATTCTTCTAAATGTTTTTGTATTTACCACCTTTCCCTGATATTGGTTTATTAAATTAGAATAAACAGTTCTGTCCAAACTTCTTTTGCCTACTTCTTTTCTTAATCTTCCCCTATTACCTCCAAGACACTCTTTATAAAGTTGGTGAAGAAAAGAAATTATTTTTCGAGGATAGCCATAAGCACTATTTCTTATATCAGGAGAAAATCTTTTTATCTTAAAAGAAACATTTTTTAGCCTTTTTCTATCTTCACCACTTACCCTAACTACCTTATAGTTTCCATATTTTTCATTTTTTCTTTCTTTAATACTTACGCTAATTCCCAATCTTAAAAACAAATAACTTAATTGTGTAGCCAGTTTAGAGCTTTTTGTAGTCGCAGAGACATCTGTTTTAGAAACCTCTCCATCTCCATCAAGATATCCTCCTAAAAATGAAGAAACAACATTTTCATCTGAAAGAAAAATAGCTTCAGGAATAAACTTATTAGAGGAGTTGCATTTATCAAGTCCAGCCATTATTCCGCGGGTTTTATTTTTTGATAAAATTGTATAAACTGGTTTTTCACCTCTTTGATTATATCTCACCAGAGGAACATATCTAAATTTATTTTTTATGTAATTGCAAACCCAATTCTTTATTTTTTCAGAGCCAGTTGAAATTGAAAAAGGATTTGAAGTTCCTTCTGCTACAAACAACCCCAAAAAATAAGCATCATCTTCATCATAAATATTTTCTGTAACCAAATCTAATTTTCTTGGAGAAGCAATTAAGTCTCCTTTTTTTAAATCCGATGTTTTTTTCCATTTAACCCCATTATCAAAACTTAAAATCCTGTGTTTTCCTGTAACTTTTAAAACCCTGCCTCTTTTTGTTTTTACTAAGAATAACTGCTTTACTTTTTCCTTATATAAATGTGAAGCTCTTGCAACTTTTAATTTTCCCTTATTCCAAGCAAGAACCTTTACGCTTGAAACAGGGACAGCAAATCCTTCCTCAAACTTAAACTCATTATTTTTGTTGTATTTATTGTAAGTTTCCTGTATCTGCTCAACATGCATCCTTGTATCATTAAAATAACTAACCGCAGTGTCTTTACTTACACACTTTCCAGAACCATAAGCTCCAAATGCTTCTGTAACTGCTCTGCTTTCTACACCTTTTCCCCCAAGAAGATTATCAATATTTTTACTTCCAGTAGTAATATAATTAACATTAGCTCTTCTCTGTGCATATTCAAAGCCATCTGTAAAACCTAGTTTCAACATACTACGCGCTGCTTGAATAGCTTTTCTTGCAACACCAGCACTAACACCAGCAATATTCCCTAACTCAGCAGGACCCATAACAGCTAAAGACATTAAATCATATATTCCTGCAGATTCAAGCTTTGTTGCTACTGCAGGACCAATTCCCGGCAAATCTGTAAGCTGAGGCTCTTTTTCCTCCTTCTCCTCTCCAGAAACAGCATTCTTAATTTCTTCAACATCTTTTTTAGTAGCCATAAATAATTAAAATTTCTCTTATTTATAAAGATTATTTGGATGTTTTAGATATGTTAGAAAAACCTTAAAAGAATCAAAACTAAATCAGCAATCAAAAAAATGACAAAAATAATTGTCTCTACTCTACCTCCTGTTCTAATTTTTCCAAAAATCCTTCTTTTCAAAGGATAAAAAGGCTTTATTCCTTTAATTGTAAAACTATCTGCAATTAAATGCAAACTATATCCTAAGAAAAAAGGCAATGCAATCACTGGAAAAAACAAAGCAAAAAAAAGAACAATTAAAAAAAGAAAAGTAAAACTATGAATCATTCCACGATGTTTAGTAAAAAACTGCAAAACTTTCAAAGTTTTTCTTTTTCCTATTTTAGAAAAAGGAGAATCAATGTCTGGAATAATTGTCGCAATAACTGCAATTAAAACAAAAGATAATTTGCTCTCTACTTTAGATAAAAAAAGAATAACAAAAAAAAGAGTTATAACCAAATGTGTTCTTATTAACATTTAACCCTCTAGCTCTTGCAACAATTCGTCAAGATTTACTTCCTCTGCTTTGTCTATTATAAATTCCAAATTATTAAAATAATTATTGTTCCTAACAGCTCCGAAAAAAAACATTTCTTTGCCTAAAAGTTCTTGTTTTTGTTTTGATAATGTCTCTTGATTTTCTAAATCTGTAATTCCTAAATCTTTTAATTTATCATGAAAAATAACTGAACGAATTGTTTCACTGCCATCATCAAGAATAACATTCATAACTGCTCTTTTTTCTCCAGTAACTTTCCCATGCTCAGAACAAACAAAGTTTTCTCCTTCTGATACAACCTTTCTTTTGCATTCAGGACAAACAGTAAAAAATCTAGGCTCAAAGACCTGAACAATAAAAGCTCTTGCTTTGATATTGCTTGAAATTTTGAAATCAAATATTTTTCTTTCTTTGTAAACTTTTTCTTTTTTAATATCTTTATCTTCTAAATTCTTATCACTTAATTTCAATTCAGAAAAACTACCCAGATGTATTTCATTATCTCTAACACCCCCATTAATAGCTTCAATCACACTTCCTTTGTCAATTTTTCCTTTTTCAATCAACTCAATATGATTAACATCCCATAAAACAAGTTTCATATTTGAAGTTTCATCAGCAATAATAAGATTTGCTACTTTTCCTTCCTTACCATTTCTAACAAAAGTTCTTACAGGAAATAAATTAATAACTTTTCCAACAACATTGACTTTTTTCATCCCAGGTAATAATTCATTAATCTTCAATCTTTCATTATCAAAATTAACTCCCAGCTCAGCAGCAATAATCTGCGCAGCTCCTTCGTGGCTAATAAGACCAGAAAGTTTTGCTCTTTTAGCTTCAACTCTTCTCTCTACTTCTTCCTTATCTAATCCTGAAGACTTAGAAATTCTATTCAAAATTCTCTCATAATTTCCATCAGCCATCTAATAAAAAAAGATTAAATCTTTTTAAGTATTATTATAAACTAAACTAGTCTCCGATGAGTTTTTTTGAATGAAAAATAGTTCGCCTATCAGCTCAAATTAATCCACAAATAACTGCAATCCTCGTTGGTTTTAGCATTAATTATATTTATTAATAGCGAATGAAGTGAGCCAAGTTATTGAAAAATAAGAATACCATTTATAAGTATCAGAGATACTATAAACATCAGAAAACTTATAAACACATTAAATTACACTAAAATTATGGGAATAGTATTAGTTAAAATAAAAATTATGCCGTCTTCTCCAGAAGTGGATTTAGAAGATATTAAAAAATCTGCAAAAGAGATAATTGAAAAAAACAACGGAAAAAGAACCTCATTTGAAGAAGAGCCAATAGCATTCGGATTAAAAGCAGTTATAACTTCTTTTGATATTGATGAAGAAACTCCTATAGAACCAATTGAAGAAAAATTAAAAGAAATCAAAAATATTAATTCTATTGAAGTTGTTGATATGAGAAGAGCTTTTGGATAAATTTATTAATTATAATTTTAATATAAATCTATGTTATCAGATGAACAATCTTCTAAAATAAAAGAAGAAATAATACAACAGATAAAATCTACTTTTCCTGAAGATAAAAAAGAGTCTGCAATAAATCAGGTAAATTCAATGAACAATGAGCAACTTGAACAATTCTTAGAACAAAATAACCTGATAAAAAACCAAAACCAGCAACAGTGTATTTTTTGCTCGATAATTTTTGGTGATACAAAATCCTATAAAATAGAAGAAAATGAAAAGTCTATAGCAATTCTTGAAATAAATCCAATATCAAAAGGACATACACTTATAGTTCCAAAAGAGCATATTTCATCTCCAGAAAAATTACCAAAAGAAATGAAAACCTTAGAAGAACAAATAACAAAAAAAATAAAATCAAAACTTAAACCAAAAGAAGTAAAAACATTTTCCTCAAATCTTTTTGGTCATGAAATAATAAATATTCTTCCAATTTATAACAATGAAACTCCTGAATCAAAAAGAAACCAAGCAAAACCAGAAGAACTTGAACAACTTCAGCAAGATTTAGAAAAAAACAAACAAAGAGAAAACAAATCAAAAAAACCTAAAACTAAAAAAATAAAAGAAAAAATTTGGTTGCCAAAGAGAATTCCTTAATTAAATTATAAAATTCCATAAATCTATTTTCAAAAAATAAAATAAAGCCAAAATTATAAAACTAATTAAAAAAACAGGACTAAAAGCAATTCCTTCTCTTATTTTCACGTTTTTCTTTTTCTTCCTTATCTCCTTGATTTCCTTTTTTGATAAACCATCCCATTTTGCCTTAATTATCTTCTTCCCAATTTTTACATTATTATAAAGCCAATCTCCTTCTCTTAATTTTTTCACTTCGATTTTTTTAATCATACATGCTTCATCAACAGATTTTGCATAGATATAGAACCAGGGGAAAATAAAAGAAAAAATACCAAAAAGAAAAAAAAGATTTTCAAAAAATCCTAAAATCATTAATACCAAACCAAAAACCATCAAAACATATAATATTTTTTTTCTTGATTTTATTTGTGAAGAAAATTCTTTTTTAAATGGTTGAAAGTTTTTTACTGTTACAATAATACTTGAAATAAAACCATAACAAGCACCAACAACTAAAAAGATTAAAAAGAATAATACAAAGTTTTTTAGATTGTCAAAAAAAACATTATAAAAAGGAAGCACAGCCCCTAAAGAAATCATAAGTTTTGCATCTCCTCCTGCAAACATTCTACTATAATAAAGCAAGTTTCCTAATGCAAAAAAAATTCCCAGACCTAAAAGTCCTTGATAAAAAAAAGAAAAACTCACTGTTTCAGAAAACAGAGAATAAAAAAACCTAAACCCCAAGGCAAAAATTATTAAAGAAAAATTTAACCAATTAGCAATTTCTCTATTTCTTAAATCCTGAACAACAGCAAAAATAATCCAGATTAATGCTAAAATTATTAAAAAAATCACCTCTTCCATTAAGTAAAAATGTGTGGTTTATTTAAATTATTTTGTATTTAGAATTATTAGTGTATCAGAATCTTTAGTTGAAAAAATGCTGCTTCGCAAATTGATTGATTAAAGTTAATAAGCAAATTTCTGGAATAATAATGAGCAGCTAATTGGGAGGTTGGAGAGTAGTGAATGGCAGATAATAGATATTTTCAACAAGATTACTTCTTCTGCGTTCTCCTCTTCCCACCTTTTTTATAAGGGTGTTTCTTTTTATCTTTTTTCTTATCTTTTCTCTTTTTCCTCTTGTCGCTTCCTGAATTATAATCCATAATTTAAATAAGAAAAAATACTTTAAATATTTTTAGAAAATTAATTTATTCAGCAGTTTCAGATTGTGCAGGACAATCATGACTAATTAATTCATTATCTATTAAGGCCTGAATTGTCTCTCCTTTTAATGCCTGAATTGCATTTTCTTCATTATCTTTACACTTGTCTTCAATTGTCTCTCCTTCATTTACATCTACATCTACAAACACATAATCACAACTCAAAGCAGAACATTTTTCAATTCCATATTGTGGTTGCTTTTCAGCTAAATAATAACAAGTAACATTAGTTAATGTTTCATCTTCTGTTTTTAATTCCTTTTTTGCAGAACAATAACTATATCTGCTTAAAGTAGCGCATGCTGAACTACATTCCTGAACAACATCATCAACATTATTTCCTCCACCAGTTATTCTGTCTTTCAAGGTTCCCCATCCAAGAGTAAATCCTATTATTAAAATAACTAAAACAACAACACCCAAAATAATTAATATTATAGCATTAGTGCTTAAACCCTGACCTCTTTTATTCAACATAAATATTTGAAGAATATTTTATTTATAAAACTTTCCAATTATTTCAAGGGCTTTGCATATTTAATATCCAAAACAACATCTCTTTCTTTATAATATTTTTTTATAATTAAATTATTTTCCTCAATTTTCATTTCCAAATTCTTTCCAGAAATTTTTTCTGCAGAAACTTTTTCCAAAGCTTCCTCTTCTGAAAAACCAGCATTTAAATAAAAATAAAATTTTTCAACATAAGAATCTATTTCTTCAAAAGCTTCGACTCCTGTTTGATTTGAACTTCCAGAGATTACAAAACTTATAATCGCCAAAACACAAACTGCAACAATACCAATTACTAAAATTGTCACAGGAATATCTGCTTTCTTATTTTTTGTGATTTTTCTCATTTTAATCATCCATTAAGATTAATTCCAACCATTTATTTTCATCTAACATTAATTTTTCACCAACAGAAGAATAATATCCAGGAACTGTATCTCCTCCTTTTCGCTGTACTGTCTTTCCCCTACTACCAAAATAATCATTATTAAATAATCCTACATTTTTAACCACTCCAAACCAAATAACATGAGAGTAATCTTTACTATAAAGCCCCTCAAAAATTGCCTCAGCTAATTCTCCATTAAAATCATTTAAATTTCCTTCGGTTTTTATCTGCTCAAAAACAATTTCTCCAGAAGCATCTTTTGTCAATAAATAGCTAGATAAAGATTTTGCAGCAATTAAATCTTTTTCATTAATCACTCCAATTTCTTTACCATTCCCTGCTCCTGAAATTCCTTTTCCTTTTGTTAATGATGATGTAACAAAAATTGAAAATGCAAGAATAACAATTATAATGATAGTTGCAACTACCCATGTTATAGTTTCCCCAATCTGAGCTTTTTTTCTTATTAAAATCTTATTAAGCATTTTTTTCTGTTTTTCTTACAATTGTCAAAATTTTAATTACATATTTTTCATTAGTATTTTTATCTAAAACATAAAAACTTCTTTCTAAATTAGGAGTTAGTGTTTCTCTAATTTTCAAATTTTCTATAAAGCTTTTCCAGGGAAATGCAGGACCAGGATCTGATTTAAACCCAAAAGCAATCTCGTCATGTCCAATTATGTGCTCCCTGTCAATAGGAATCTTATTTCTTGAAGCAATTTCTGAAGCTAAATTCATTAAAGAACTAATTTGTTCTGCAGTGAAATTCTCCCATTTTTTTCCACAAATTTCTACTTCATTATCCTCGCAATAATTTTCTGTTAAAACAGTTTCTTCATTACACTTAGAACCAAGATTTACAAGCTCTATTCCAATAGAATGCGTGTTAAAACTAGGAATACAACATTTTTCTTCCTCGTTTAAATCAAATAAATCACAACTATTATTAATTGAATTTAAATTTTCAAAATCTTCTTCAGTGCATTTTCTTCTTTCTTCTCCTTTCCTGATATCATAACATCCAGCATGAGCTCCTCTCTCATCTTCTCCAACAAAGGCTTTTTCTCCTCCTTCCAAAAAGTTATCAGCATTTTCTTTTGAAATAATTGTTCCATCTCTATCAATCATATAATGCACACTTAAATTATTATCTTTTATTGTTTCAATTGCTCCTCTGGCAGAAAAACCTTCTGTATAATGAATCACAATTGTATCCATCTCATCTTTTTTGCTTTTTTCTTTTTGCTCTTGAATGGCATAAGAAACTAAATTAATATTTCCAACTTCTATCTCTTCAATTAAATTTCCTAAATTACCTGAAAAATCATTATCAAATTCATAAAAACTCACCTTAATATAATACTGGTCATCTTCCCAACCATAAGCATCCTCAACATTTAAGTTTAAATCGCATTTCTCTAAAAAATTATCCTTGAAATTTTCTGTTAAAACTTTTTCTTTTAAATATCCTCCTTCAGATAAACAATCTGCAATTTTATTTTTTAAAACTCTTGCTTCAACAGCTCTTGCATCATAAGGAGTTCCATAAAAAAGATAGGCCATATAAACAACAGCTGCAACTACAATAAACAAAATTACAAACCAATAAACAGAGATTATTTTGTCCCCTTTTTTATTCAATTTCCAACTTAGCTTTTTATTTTTCATTTACTGTAATAATATATTCTTCATTATTTGTAGTATCAAGATATACATTAGCTTCTATATCATTAAAAAATGAATAACTATAACCTCCCTTCTCTCTAAGTTTTACTGAGACAATATTGCCATTAATCTTCACTATTTCATCTATTTTTGATTCATCCCATTCTTTTTTTGCTTTATCAATAGCATCTTTCATATTAAGTTTAATTGTCATTTGTGGTTTTGCGGAATCAATTATCAAAGCTATTTGCTTAGCATATTTCTCCTCTAAAACAGCAGCACTTCCTGTCTTAGAAAATAAAAAAATAATTAAAATACTTATAAAAACCAAATTCAAAATAATAAAAATAAGGTTCTCTGTTAAAATATTTGCACCTCTTTTATTCTTCATATTTTAAAAAACACAAAGATATTAATAAATGTTTAGAAAAAAGCAATGAAAAGGACTATAATAATATTTAAATATAAAAAATAGTATATGGTGGAATGAAGAAAAACCTTAGAAATATTATCGCTGGAGCTTTGCTAGGAGCTTCTGTTTTGTTTGCAGGATGTCAAAAAGAAATCTCTTCATTATTGGGACCAAAAAATGAACTTTCTCCTTATACTCTTGTTTTGTCAGAAAAGGATATTAAAAATATTTCATCAGTGGGAGAAAACAGAATAGATTTCTCAGAACCTGTTTCTTTTTCTACAGGAGATATAGTCTCTACAGGAATTAGCGATTCAACCCCTTATGGACTTTTAAAAAAAGTAAATAATGTTTCTGAAGATAAAAAGACAATACAAATAGAAGATGCCACTTTAGAAGAGGCTGTAAAAAATGCATCTTTTGAATTAGAAGTATCCCCTCCTTCAGGAGAATATATTCTTAAAACTAAAGAAGGAACATTTAAAAAACACCATGAAGCAGGTTCTCTTAATATAAATCACGATTTCAAAGAAATTGTTTTATATGATGCTGATGGAGACAAAACTACTACAGAAGACCAAATAACTGCAAACGGAAATTTCAATTTTTATTCAAAATTTTTTATAAATTGTGACATTCAAAACAACTCCTTAAAAGAATTATCTTTTAGAAATAAATCTGATATTGGATATGAATTAGAAATAAATTCTTCTGAATCCCTCGAAGATATAAATAAAGAAATAAAAATCGCTCAATATAATTTCCCCCCTTTTAATGCAGGAGTAATCCCAGGAACTCCTCTGCCAATAATAATAAAACCAGAATTACAATTATATATTGGATTAGAGGGAAGTATTTCTCCAATAGAAACTTCTATAACAGAAGAAAATTCTATAAGTGCTGGAGTTTCATATAAAGATAAAAAATGGGATAAAGATAGTGATTTTTCAAACTCTTTTAATTTCTCTCCTCCTGAACTTTCTAAGATTTCTAATTTAAATGCATATGTTGAACCAAGACTAAACTTCTTAGTTTACGGCATTGCTGGACCAAGTGCAGAAATAGAAGGTTCTTTAGCAATAAATTCTGAAAAATCATCTTGGAAAATGCTGGGAGGATTAGAAGCAAATCTTGGAATGAACTCTAAAGTTTTCAGCAAAAATTTAGATGATTATTATGCAAACCTAGTTAATTTCTCAAAAATTCTTTTTCAACAAGAAAAGGAACTTGCCGAAAGAGGACCTCAAACATTAGAGGATTATTTCTTGCAAGGAGAGGAGTTGGAAGGAATCTCACTTATCCAAGATATTGAAGGAAGAACACTTCCTTACATCCTTAATAAAAGAGAAATAGCTAAGATGAGAGAAGAAAATTGGGAATTGGATGAACTAAACCTTATAGGTCTAGGAGCTGCTTTATATAACACAGAAAACATTCAATCCTTAAAAGCATCTGATCCAAATATGCTACAACTAGAAATTTGGCAGTTTAAGGAAAATACAGATGCGTGGGACTTTCTAAATAAGGTGGGTAAAGAAGAGACATTCGGTTTCCCTGGATACGGAAATGTAGGTATGGCCTTTATATCAAAGGGTTTTGTTCCAATATTTATATTAGATGAAGAACTGGATATAAACACTGAAAGAGCTTATCTTGATTCTTTAATAAATTACCAAAAAAGAATAGGAGGAGAATTTTATCTCAACGAAGTATATGATGAAGATCCCTACAAAATTTTAGATATACCCATCTCTAAATCTGGAGAATATTTTAGAGAAGCAGCAAAATTTCAAAGGACTCTTTATAATATGAGTAAAGAAGAATTAAATGGATTTATTAAAAGAAATTTCATTTCTCCAATTGAAGAATTAGTTGAAAGTTATGAAAAGAAAAACATCCCAGAAGAAGAAGCTATAAGAAAAGTTTCAGAACTTGGAAAAAGAATGGGAAGAAATTTCATCTTTATGTTACCTAATTTAAATAAAAAATTCATTGAGAGTTTTAAAGAAGAAGGTATAGATACTTACCATGGTCTACTATACTTAACAAAACGTTCTAAAGAGTATCTTTCTAAGCCTTAGTAACATACTCATCGCAACCCAACTCTTCACTTAAACTTTCAGATTTAATATAATAAGAAGGAATTAAATTTCTCTTAAACCAAGGCAAATTAATATCTTTTCCAAAAACCTTAATTGTAGCTCCTTTTTTTACTCCTGTTACAATTGCATATCTATCTTTTGTTAAAATAAAATTTTTCTCAATATCCTTATCTAAGAAAAAGTTTTCCTGAAGTTCTTTAATATTATAAACATCATACAAATAAGTTAAATAAGTCTGAGATTCATCTTTTTTAATTGTATTAAGATATTCATAAAATTCTGTATAAGTTATTTTATAATCTTCTTTTAATATCTTTTCATCAAACTTAATAATAGAACACATTGCGCAAGTTGTTTTTGAGAGTCCTTCTTCTCCTAAACCTAAATAATCCAATTCTCCTTCCCCAAACATCCACCAGCAATCTGCCATTTCTTCTGCTATTGCCTTCATAATTTCTTCTTTGTTTTTAGGATCAACCTTAATTGTAGTAGTAGGATTTATTCCCTCACAATCTTTTCCTCCAGAAATACAAACATAATTTGTCTTGCAATCCAAATCTCCCACAAGTCCTTTTCCTTTTGATTTTAAAACAACAGAATTATGGCAAATTTCTTTATCACCTGTTTCTTGTAAATTCAATCTAAAAATAAAAAACAAAATTATAGCAAAACTTGCAATTAAAATTATTATCATAATTAAATATCTTGTTGAAATTTCACCTTTTTTACCTGAATTAACTTTCATCCTACTACTCCAAATCTTTTAAGCATAAAATACATCCCAGCCAAAGCTAATCCAAAAAAAACAATCCATATTAAATATTTTATTAATGCATCTAAATCCATTTTACCTTGTTATTATTATTTCCTCATTATATTCTATGTTTAATGTTAAAGGAGGATTTTGTATTTTTGTTGGGTTTGTTTCAAAAGAAAAATCACTTTCTAGACAAAGAGCTCTTTCCTCATCATCTACAATAATTGCTAATCTTTCTTTTTCATCTTTGCTTAAACCCATTCTGCTTCCTAAATTTTTAAAAAACTTGCCTATACCTGATTCCCCTCTATAAATACAAACACAATTTTCCCAGCCAACATTAGAACAAGAATTAGGAATAATCCCTTCATAAGGCCAAGAAATTATCCACCAACCTTCAGGATTATAAATTTCAATTTCACTATTTTTTGAATTTATTTCTTCAATTAAATGCTCTAAAGATGCTTCAGCAAGTTCCAAATCTTTACTTTTGCTGTTTGCTAGATATAAAGAAACTAAAAAATAAATTAAAAAACCAATAGCAACTAAAGCTAAAATTATTTTCAGGGTTTCTTCTCCTAATAAAAATCCTTTTTTATTTCTCATTTTAAAAAACTAAGAAAAAACTTTTGAGGTTCTTCTCCTATAAAATTATTAAAAAAATCTATTACCTGTTCTTTAAAAAATAAAAATAAACCAAGAATTACAACAACAACTACAGCAATTCCAATAATAATTTTAATTAACTGAGGAACTGTTAAATTTGCCATTATATGCCCCCTGTAAATAAATCTTTTATTTTATCAATCAAAGAAAATCCCCTATCTTTCAGCAAAAAAAGAGTAATCATAACTATAGCAAGAACTGCAATTGCTATTAATAACCAAGGAAGATATTCTGAAACAACACCTTTTTTTATTTTTCTCATATATAAAAAGAGAAGAAGATATTAATAAATGTTTAGATAAAATTAACTCTGTTTAATAATTAAAATCTGGTTAAAAAATATTGCTTTTGCTTTCAGCTCACGATTAATAACTAATAATAAAATCTCACAAATAATAATTTATCAATCTGCGAACAAAGAAGCTAATTTTCTGTTTAATAAGTCAAAAAATGTTTAATAAGTCAAAAAAATAACAACTTTTTCAACAAAGCAGACGATATTATTCTCTCCAGTCCTTATTTATCCAGTCAACATAAAGAAAATTTTCTCCTGGATTAAAAGTGCGATTTGAATATAAAATCAGTTCTTTCCACCCATTATTTTCTTTTTTAAAATATCTAACATCAAGGTGTGGGCCTGTAGCAAATCCTGTTTTCCCAATAATTCCCAAAATATCTCCTGGATAAACTTTGTCTCCTGGTTTAAATTTTATAGGTAATTCATCATTCAAATGAGAAAGTTGAACTCTATATTTTTTTCCTTCTTCCTCAAACCCATAAATACAACTTCTTCCAAGAGGATCATTATAAGGGTCTTCAATGCCATCAGAATGAAAATCTTCAAAAAGAACAATCTCCCCTTCATGCCTCACAAAAATACTTTTATCATAAGAATTAAATAAATCAATTGCATTATGAAAAATATCCCTTACAAATGCATTCATTCCTTTGACAGTTTCCTTTTTCCAAGAACCAAGCTCCCCATCAATATAAAACCAATTACCTCCTATATCTCTAATATCTAACTCATTTACATTAAATTTAACATGTGTTCTCTGTCCTTGCTCACTTGTAACATAAGTATGTCCATTATTTGCTAAATGATTTTTTATAAAAGATTCAGTGGGTTTGTAAAGATTAATTCCATGTTTTCTTTCAAGCAAAGTATGCTGTGCTCTGGTAATATTATTGGGAATAATTGTCACCAAAGATTCTAACTCTCTTAAATCAATCTCTTGATTATATCCCCCTCTTAATTTATTAATAAGATTTTCAGCATCCCACATAATTCCAGGATCTGATTCTTCTATACTAGCTATCCTGTTTTCTAATTTTGGTAAAATCTCTTCAATAATTTTTTCTAAGTTTTTGTTTTTGTCTTCTAAATTTTTAAATTCTTCAATCTTATTATCATAAGATTTTTGAAGTCTAGCGATATCTTTTTCTTTTTCCTTAAATTCTTCAACAAAAGACGAAGATGCTTGCCAAGCTCCCATAGAAAACAATATTATTCCTCCGGCAAAAGATAACTTTCTAACAAGCTTCTTTATACTTTCTTTTTCTTCCTGGTTTTTTCTAAACCCATAAAAAGATGCTTGTTGTCTTAATTGTTCTTCTCTATCATATCCTTTCATAACTTTTCAAAATTAAATTCAGGTTTTTAAATTTTCTTATAAAAAAAGATATACTTAAACTAAATTTCCAAGAACCACAGAACTTAAAACAAACAAAGCTAAAGTTGCTAAAAGAGCTACAATAAAATAAAGAGTAATTCCTTTCATAAGATTTTTTCCTATTTTATTTGTTTTTTCTAATTTATCTTCTCCTGAATCAATTGCCACAAGTGTTCTTGTTAAAATAAAAACTATTTCAATTAAATAAACACCAATTATTATTTGCAAATAATAAGGAGGAATCATGTTTCCTAAATTAAAAATATTTAAAATTGTATCTAAGTTTCCAATTCCAACATCTGTTTCTGATAGACTTGCTAAATTTAATTTCCCTAAAATAGAAGTAATCATAATAGATAAACCAACAACAACTCCAGAAAGTAAAGGAGCTAAAAAAGTCATATTACTTTTCATATCAGAAACTATTTCTGCAAGCAAATCTTTAAGTCTGCTAGTTATTTTTTGTATATTTTTTACATACTCTGAAATGCTCATAAGACTCCTAGCAGCAATCTTTAAACCTTTTTTTGCTGATTCTATAAGAATTCTCATACTTGTAAGAATTAATGCAGAAGGATAGTATCTCATAGCTCCAATTTTTGGATCAAAAATAGCTTTCTCAACGCTCATACCCATTTGCCTTATATTATAATTTACTCTGTTAAAAAAATTCTCTGTTATCAAACCGCGAGAAGATTCTGCAACTTTTCCAAAAGCAAGTTCAGGAGGAGTCCCATTACCTATTCTATTTCCTAACTGAAAAAGAGAATTATTAAACTCTTTTTCTAATTGCTTTGTTTTTTTCCTTTCTACAATTAATTCTTTTGTCTTAGACTTAAAAGCTGTTGAAAAAAATAAAGCTATTCCTAATGGAATAAACATACTAAAAACTAAAGCTCCAACACCAAAAGGTCCCTTAAAACCTTCAGTAGTTTCTATAAACCCAAAAATAGATTCATCTCCTAAAAGACCCAACCCTAAATTAGAAAAAGTATAATCACTTTGCAAACCAAGAATTTCTGGAATTGGGGTGTATTGAAAAATTAAAGGCAACAAACCTATAAGCAAAAAAGGAAGACAAATCAAAAAAGCTTTTGTGTAATGGCTGTTATCTTTATATTTGGAATACAGAGGATTTCTTTCTAATAAGTCTGTTTCACCATAGCCACCAGGACGCAAAAACATAATTTTATCTGTAAGATAAAAAACCAAAAAAGGAAGTATAAGATTAAACAAAATAAGAACATGATGCCATTTTAAAAAACCTCCAAGCATTGCAGAAGCCAATGGCAACAAAGCTAAACCAAGAGTCGGCAAAACAACTCCGAGCATATAAACATTAGTCAAAGGGCTTCTTACCTTGTGGGTAAATTTAAGCATCTTACCATAAACTCCGTCAAGTACAACCTGTAAAGCTTTTTCAAGAGAAGCAATTCTCCTCTCTTCATTTGGCTCAAACAAACTGCTTTCTATCAAATGAAAACTTTCAATAAATTCAATAGAATAATCTCTCCATGTCTCTAAGTAGTTGTCTAAACTTTCTTTAATTGTAGAAAATTTTCCAACAGAAACACCATAAAAAACTCTTTTAAAATCTAAAGCAAGAGGGTATTGTAAATGCTCAGAAGCAAAAGAAATTGCTCTTTCAAGATTGGGTGTGTGCCTCATATAAATAACAATATACAAAATTGCTGGCACCATTTGTGAAGAAGCTTTAAGTCTCCACTTGTTAGCAAGCCTTGCAGGAATTCCATTAACAATATAAAATGAAAAAAAAGAAACAATAATCATTAAAAAGAAAAACAAAAAAGGAAATTCAGAAATACCTCCTCTAATTAAAGCTACTAATACAGACGCCAACAAACCAAAAATAAAAACACTTGCAAAAGCAACAACACTTAAAGTCAATGCCTGCCATGGCTCTATGTCGAGATGTGCAATTTCAATCTGTCTTTTAATTTTTTTCTCGTCTTTTTCTGAAATTTTTAATTTTAAAATATTTCCAAGACTATGACACCATTTTTCAAATTTTGAAAGTTCAGGAGCCATCTCACTTTTAAATTTAACATACTCTCTGCTATAATCTGTTTTTACTTTTCGATTTACACCAGAAGTCTTAATTTTTCCTTCTATCTTCGCCCCATACTTTCTAAGAATATCATCAACACTTGGCTTCTTCTGAGATTTTGCCATATTCACCTCTTATTAAAAAAATAAAACCAATTAATAAATATATTGTTAAACTTACTTCTCACTTGCTGAAAGAAATTTTCTTGCTCCTAAAACTAAAAAATATGCTCCAACAACCCCAACAAAAGGTGATACTAACCATAGGGGACTTTCAACACCTATATTGCTTGTTAAAAGAATTCTTCCCATAGTTCCCTGAATAACTTCCATTATTAAAGCAAGCAAAACTAAAAAAATTGCAAACCTATATTCTTGATCAATACGTTTTACAGCTCTTAAAAAAACAGCCAGTCCATAAATCAGCAATCCAATTGTAACAATTTCAACTTGTAATCCATAAGTTAGCCATTCAACCATTATTCACCTCTATTTTATAAGAGAAAATTTATTAATAAATGTTTTGAAATTATTTTTCCTTATGCTTAAGATAAATAAATGCAAGAACTAAGCCAATAACAAAAAAACCCACACTAACAAAAGCAGAAATATTTTCTGAATTGCCTATTGCAAATCCAGTCATTTTAAGAGAAATAGAAACCAATGCTACTCCAAATACTATCATTGATAAAAATGCAACAAATTTAGTTTCAAAAATTTTAGATAATAATCCTTTATTCTTTTTTACTGAATTTAATTTCCCTTCTATTTTTTCTCTTAATTCCTTACTTCCTTTTTTATACATCTGTAAATATTTATCAGCCATGTTATAATTTTTTTCTGCTTTTGGAAAATTTCCCAGTGAATACCAATAATTCCCTGCTTTTAATCTATAAGAAGTTGATTTTTTAATTAATTCATCTATTTTTTCTTGAGGAGGAGCTCTAGTACCTTTTCCCAAATAAACAGCTCTTTCTTCATTAACTCTGGCTCTGCGTTCATAATCCTCAACTCTTTTCTTAATTTCTTTTCTTGCAACCATAAACAGACTAAGAAAATATTATTTATAAAACTTTCAAAATTTTCTTTTTTTAATTTCTTCATTCAACCATTTTTGCCATTCAGGAAAAACTCTCTCACTTAAAGGCAGACCAACTTCTTCCCTAACTTTATCAGAAATTTTATGAAACATATGATTTGAAAGTAAATTAAAATTAGCTTCTAAAATTTTTTCTTTGCCAGTTTTTTTTGCAATATCTACAAGTTCTTTTTTTATTTTAGCTCTGAGCAAAATATTATCATAAACAGCATCCCAGTTTCCTGCCCAGCCTTTTACATTAGAAGCAATATCTTTTATAATCTCACTATCTCCATTCATTAAATCATCAGTAGCTTCAAGCTCATCTTTTTTAACATTATATTTTAACAAATCAACAAATCCATTTTCACTGATAGGATCTTCTTTCCAATGTTTTCTTATTTCAGAAAGTTGCATGACACGTCTGTAAGAATGCAATCCATCAGGAGTTTTCACTGGATTGCAAACAGCAATTAAATCTGTTGCTTTAAAACTTGTAGCTGGAACTTCTAAATCATTTACAACTCTGTCAAAAACCCCATAAGGAGAAGCACCATGAATTGTTCCTGCTACCACATTTGCCAAAGCTCCAACCCTCATAGCCTCATAAAGAGCCTTGGCTTCAACACTTCTAACCTCTCCTACAATTAAACAAGAATCTCCTAATCTTAAACTAGTCCTAATCCCATCTTCAGCAGAAACCTCTGTTGTAGTTTTAAGTAAAGCAGAACGAACTTTCATTCTTAAAATATCATAATTAAGATCTTTAAGAGATTCAACAGGCAACTCTAAAGAATCCTCAACAACAATAATTCTGTATTTTGGGATTATCTCTAACATTAAACTTCCGAGCAAAGAAGTTTTCCCAGAACTTCTTGTTCCTGCAACCAAAAGTGTTCTAGAACCATCAACTAAAAAACTCATTAATCCTGCAGCCAAGGGATTAATCATTTTATTTTTAATAAAAAGGGGTAAAGTCCATGGTTGTTCACGATGACGCCTAATAGCATAAGCTAAACCATCAGGGGATAAAGGTTGTTGGATAATCGCGATTCTTGCTCTTAGCTTTCCTATCTCCAATTGAGTATCAAGAATAGGATTTGCCTCATCTAAAGGTCTTCCAGAAAGCATCCTAAATTTAGCAGCCCAAGAATCTGCATCCCCTTGACTTGGAATCACATTTGTAGAACATTCATCATAATCTTGATGTCTTACAAAAATCTGTGTCTGCGAAATAGGAGCATTTAAAACAATATCTTGTAATTTTTTATCTTTAAGTAAAATTTCAATAAGCCCAAAACCAATTGTATGTCTAACAAGAATTGCTGACAATCTATTTAAACCAGAATAACCTAAACTAATTTCTTTTGTTTGAGCTAAATCTTGCAACAAATCTTTGGAGATATTAAAAAAAACTTGTCTTGTTCTTTCTGTATCAACAAACTCTTCAGCTCTAGGCTGGTGTTCAATCAAAACACCCCTAGCTAAATTTAAAAGCATGTTATAATCTTCTGATAAAGAATTCTCTGGAGGATCAAGATGGTAAATTAATTTAGATTCATCTTTTTTCTTAATAATTGTAACTAAAGACTCGTCATATTCTCCTGGGGCAAGTTTATACTGGTCTATGATTTCGCCATCTTCTGGAAGATCAGAAACCAGCCTTGTAAAAGTAAAATTAGGAATTATGTCTGGTCTAAAAATTTTATAATAAATACTCCTATCTCCTTTCCTATAATTTTTAAGATAAGGAGAAATTTTCTTAATTATTTTTGTATCAGAAAGCAAATTTAATATTCTTTCTAAAAACCTTATATAATTTGCCTGGTCTGTTTTACATCTTAAATCAACTTTATCAAGAAAAATTTTTGATTTAATAATTAATTTTTTTAACTCAGAATAAGCTGCTATAGGATCACCCTTTAATAAAAAAAGAAAAGAAAAAAGTTCATTATACCTCTTAGAAAAAAATTGTTCACAATTAGTTATAAGCTTGCTTTGTGATAAAATATTTTCCTGCTTTATTAAATAAATATATAACTGTGCTATTTCCAATAACATTGAAGTTTCTTCAAAATCATAATTATAATTTTTCTGCTGAACAAAAACAACCCTTGAAACATTTGAATTCTCTATCAAAGCATCAATAGTTCTCTCCATAACTTCAGGATAATCTGCAAGACTAGGAACATAGCCTACACCAATGTAATTAATATAGATAATATCTTCTCCCCCTTCTCTCTGAACAGAATAAGAATAAAGTTTAGCTCCTTCTTCAAATTGCATTTCTTCCTCCTCTCTTATAATGTTTATCTAAAATTTTAACTTTTTTAGATTTCATAATAACCTCTATAATAAAAGAGTGGTTTAGTTTAAAGATTTTATTGTGAATAAAAAGCACAACAAATTTAAAGTTGCTTAACATATTTTTTATATGGCAGAAAACCAATATCAGGAAAACCAGGGAAACAGATTTTTAGATGTTAATACAAAACTAAAAGATTTAGAAGAAAAGCAAAGAATTTTGAAAGATAGACTTCTTTTAATAGGAGAAAATCTAATAGATGTGAAAGAGGAGACTGATGAAAAAATTTTAGAAATAAAAAAAGACATTGACACAATAAAACAGAACATGGAAAGATTAACATCTTTTTTAGAAACAGCTTCAAGTGAATTCTCAAAATTTGCAAAAAAAGAAGATTTAGAAATTCTTTCAAAACAAGCAAAAATGTTTGAGCCAATAAAATTTAAAGAATGATAACAAAAACCATAAAAGGGAATTTTTATAAATATTCTCAGCGTTATAAAAGCAGGTAAAAATAAAATGTGCGATTTCCCGAGAGGCAATGGAAAAAATCGCTTTTCCGTTTGCAGAGGGAAAATCGAAAAAAACCGCGAGGTTGTTTTCAAATGGGTATTTTAGATGAAGTAACACAAATGAAGCATCAGGGAATGTCTGATGAAGATATAATCTCTGGATTAAGAGAAAGAGGGTACTCTCCTAAACAGATAAATGAAGGATTAAACCAAGCACAAATTAAAGATGCAGTTTACAATGAAAACCAGCCAGGAGAAGAAAACATGAATGAGCAAGGAGGTTCTGCCCCAGCACCAAGTTCTAAAAATATTTACACACCTCAAACAAAAGAAATACCAGAACAAGAAGCATATTCCCCTCAACAATATCAAGAACAAAAAAGCTATCCCCAACAAGGATATCCGCAACAGGATTATTATCAGTCAGAGGGTTACGATTACAATCAAGGACAAACATACCAAGGAAGCTATAACACAGATAATATAATTGAGATAGCAGAACAGGTTTTCTCAGAAAAAATAAAAAAACTCCAAAAAAAACAATCTGAGTTAAATGAATTCAAAACTCTTTCTCAGGGAAAAATAGAAAATGCTTTAGAAAGAATCAAGAGAATTGAAACTATCATGGATAAATTACAAGCTGCAATTCTAGAAAAAATTGGCTCTTATGGCTCTACATTACAGAGCATTAAAAAAGAGATGTCAATGATGCAGGATTCATTTAGAAAAGTTGCAAGTTCAAAAAAATCTAATGCAAGTGCAACTCACCCTAAAAAAACCCATAAAAAAACTTCCAAGAAAAAATAATTTAATCGTTCTTAGTCCACATAGGAACATATGTTCTTGGATTTTTATCCTTTTTCTCTTTCCTACTTCCTCCTATAATAACTGCCACTATAAAACCCAAAATAACAAGTATTCCTAAAATAGAACCCCAATTTTCTGCCCACCAATTTCCTGACTGCCATCCTAAAGAGCCAGCTGTCTGTATCAAAATAACTATGACAATAATGATGCTAACTCCCAAAAATAGATAATTTATGAAATTGCTCTCAGGGTCTGTAAACAACCCAACTAAAATCATAATTACTAAAATAATTGCCAAGCCAATACCTAATCGTGGAAATATCTCAGAAAAAAATTCAGAAACAATTGAAAATTGCAAAGACATTAGAGCAACAACTAAAGCAATAATTGCATTAACTGCTTTATTCTCTTTGAATATTTTAACTTTTGTAAGAATTCCAAATATAATAGCAAATATTAAAAGAAAGGGAAGTAAATAACTAAACATTCCTGATTGCTCCCACTGAGAAAGTAAATTTGAAAAAATTCCCTCAAAATTCATAGAAGCAAGCATCACACCTTTTATCATAACTGAATTTAGAAAAAAGTATTTAAATATGTTTCTAATTTATTAAGCCAAATTTATAATTTAATAAATTTTAACTCCTTACACAAAGTTTCATTCTATTTTTTAATTTAATGCAAGTCCAAAATTTCATATTAAAAATATAAATCATATTTAAAGAAATGTAAAATTTAATCCTCTTTAAAAAAGATCTCATTAATTTTTTAAATTATTCGCTTTTTCCACCTTTAGAACCACGCAAAATTAATGCAAGAACAACTGCGATTATAACAATAAACAAAAAATTTGTCCAAAAAGCATTGCTCCAAGATTGTCTAAATAATATTTCCGCTATTCTCTCAAAAACCGTATTATGAATTCCTGTAGCCCAAAAAACACCAAAAATAACAGCTATTCCTGCAATCCCTCCTAAAACATATTTCATCCACTTTGATAATTCAAAACCTTCTTTGCCTCCAAAAATAAAACCCCAAAGCAACAAAATCACAAAAAGTATAACAACTGCAACAACCAAAAATAAAACTAAATTCTGAACAACTAAAACAGGATAAAGCACTCCTGTAAAAATAAGCCCCACAACAAAAGAAACTATAGCATTGACCTGGTGTTTATCTTCACCAAGAAGTTTTGTTTTCTCTAAAATAGCATAAATAAGAACTGAAACTAAAACAAAAGGCAGTATAAATCTAGAAAAAATATCGCTTTGAAAAATTACTCCTTCAGCCATTTTAAAATCTCATCACAAATTCTTTTTAAACCAAATCTTCTGAAATTTCTTCAACCTCAGGGTCAGAACTTGGTAAAGCAGATTTATTTATTATAAAAATATCACTGATGGCTTTGACAAACTGATGAGGAATTATAACTCCTTTTGCCCCCCCTAACAAAGAAACAACATTTCCCCCAACCCTTATTCTCCATCCATCGATTTTGTTCTCAGAGAGATTAGCTTCCTCTATTTCTCCAAAAAAATCTCCTGAATCAGTATAAACCTTTGTTCCTACAACATCTGTTATTTTCTTAACTCTCATATTTAGAAAATATCATATCTCGTTTAAATACTTTTCCATAATTTAGTGTATGAAACGTAATTTAATAATATTAAGATCATAAAGATCTAAAAACATCCTCTTTTCAAATCCCTTACCATTCATATCTAACTCACTACAAATCACCATAGTTGGTCAAAGGATGTCCATCTACCACCAGTACCATAGTGTCTGCAAAAACATAGATGATAAGTATAAGATCCAGGAAACCCAGTACCTTGTTTGCAGTAAGTTAAAGTACCATAATTATAATTACAACCACTATCCACAGAAGGAACCTTATCCCCCTCTTTAGGAGAGAGCGTAAGATTTACTCCCAAGTCTCCACTCCCGAGACTACCATCATCAATTGCATCCTGAAGTGTTTTTTCTGTTCCTCCAACATTAACACTTACTTGGGTTGATTCGTGATAACCTTTAGAAGAATCAATGCTGGGAGCAAGAGCATAAACACCAATAGCAACAAGAGCAAGAATTCCAATTGCAATAAAAGTATAAAGCCACCTATCAGTTAGATGAATATTAATTTTTCCTAGCTTAATCTTCTTTTCATTCCTCTTTTTCATTAATTCACCCAAGCAAAAAAATCTATTTAAATCTTTTCATAACAATCTTTATAAAAAATGTTCTGCTCTTTAAATCATGATAAATAAAAAAGAGATATTCTCCATATTAACTGCTGCTTTGGCAATTACAATTTCTGTCAGCTTATTTAGAAGCTGGGAAAGCATACTTTATTCTTTTATTACTGTTTTTTTGATTATTGCAGTGAATATTGCAGCAAAAAAAACAACAAGTTATTATCTGGATTCAGAAATAGAAACAAAATTATGGGAGATTAAGAGGTATGGTATCAAGCCACACAGACATTTCAAAAAACCCTTTCCAGCAGGAGCATTTTTTCCTATACTCTCTAAATTAATTTTATTTCCTTTCAAAAGTTTTGCGTGGATGGCTTCTTTAATTTTTGATGTAAAACCAAAAGTTTATAGAGCAGCAAAAAGACATGAATTTTATTCTTTTTCTGAAATGACTGAAAACCATATTGGATTAATAGCCTCTGCAGGAATTTTCGCAAATATCATAGTTGCAATAATTACATATTTTCTCGGCTTTACTGAATTTACAAAAATAAGTATTTATTATACTTTTTTCAATATGCTTCCTATCTCTAATTTAGATGGAAACAAAATATTTTTTGGAAATATTGTAATCTGGGGTTTTTTAGCTTCACTAGTTTTACTAGGAATGTTGTTTATTATTTTCACAATTTAAAATGGAATTCTTAAAAGAGATTTCTCCGAGAAAGTATCAGCAGGAAATTTTTCAAGTTTGTAAAGAAAAAAATTGCCTTGTTGTCTTGCCTACAGGACTAGGAAAAACATTAATAGCATTAATGCTTGCTATAGAAAGAATTACAAAATTTCCTAAGCAAAAAGTTATTTTTCTTGCACCAACAAAACCTTTAGCAGAACAACATTTGAATTTTTTTGTAAAGCACTTACCTGAATTGTTTGCAGATATGCAACTGTTTACAGGGGCAGTTCCTCCTGAACAAAGAAAAAAACTTTGGGAAACTGCAAATATTATTTTTTCAACCCCCCAATGTGTTGCAAATGATTTAAGAAAAAACCTTTATGACTTAGAAGAAGTAAGCCTTTTAATAGAAGATGAAGCTCATAGATGTATAAAAAATTATGATTATAATTATATAGCAAAAATTTACAAAAAACAAAGTAAAAATCCAAGAATATTAGGATTAACAGCTTCTCCAAGTTCTGACAAAAAAAAGTTGGATTCTATCTGCAAAAATCTTTCAGCAGAAACAGTTGAACTGCGAACACGTGATTCTCCTGATGTAAAGGAGTATCTTCAAAAATTAACATTTAAAGCAGAAAAAATTGATTTTCCCCCTGAATTTGAAGAAATAAGGCAACCACTCAAAAAAATTTACAATGATTATATAGATGAATTAAAATCAAGAAATCTTCTTTATGAATTTCCTTCAAAAACTAATTTAATAAAACTACAAAAAAGATTAGGGAATTCTCTTAACAAAGGAAACTCTCATTTCAATATTTTCAGAGGGATTTCTGCATGCGCAAACGCAATAAAACTCCAGCATGCATTAGAACTTTTAGAAACACAAACTCTTGAAAGTTTTAATGGGTACTTAAAAAAATTATTTGAACAATCTTCAAAATCAAAAAGTAAATCTATTCAAAGACTAGTGAAAAAACCAGAATTTAATTTTGCGTTCATAAGAAGCAAAGAACTTTTAGTTAAAAAAACAGAGCATCCAAAATTAGAAAAAGTTAAAGAGATTGTGAAAGAAACTCTAGAAAAAAATCCTAATGCCAGAATTATAATTTTTTCCCAATATAGAAATACTGCAGCACTAATAGCCAGTAAATTAAATGAAGAAAAAACAGGAATTTCAAAAGTTTTTGTTGGACAGTCAAAAAAAGCTGGTTTAGGAAAAAGCTCTACAGGATTAAGTCAAAAAGAACAAAAACAAGTTTTAATAGATTTTTCCGAGGGAAAAATAAATAATTTATGTGCAACCTCAGTTCATCCAGACGAATATATTGTATTAAAAAAAGAAAACACAATCATGATAAAAAAAATAGGGGAATTTGTAAACTCTTTTATTAAGGAGAAAACGAATAAAACATTATCCAAAAAAATATCTGGATGGGAGGCTTTAAGCAGCAACGGAA